>JAYWHS010000736.1:0-36469 GCA_043777635.1 Kofleriaceae bacterium
GATCTTTTTGGCGCGCGGCACAAATGGTGATTGCGGATATTGCTTCAAGAACCGGGCTAGTTCTTCGTGGGCGTCCTCCACCGAGCCCTGATCTTTTTCATGGGACGGCGGGAAAATCCATGACTCGTCAGTGAGCTGCTTGGCATACGCTTCACCCACGCGAAACGCGGTGTACCCGTTGGCTACCAGTTCGTGGGTCGGGTGCAACTGAGCAAACACGCGATAGCCTTCAATGGCTTCGATATACGCTTCAGCGCCGAACTGAGCGTCCGCTAACCGGACTTCGGCCAACACTGCAAACCGCGAGTATTGCGCGCGTGACCGGATGTATTGAAAATATTTCGACGCAGCCAGCCATTCACTGGCATCGAGGGCTTTCATGCCTTTGTCGTAGTTGCGCTCGGCTGACACCGCATACTCAACGTTGGCCGCTGGGTTGGCACCACCGCAAGCCAGTGTCGCGCAGGCAAGTAGACTAAGCAACCCTAGCGTTGCCACGCCTGATTTTTGAACCTTGGAAATCATTGATCTATTGGTCATTTGCACTTTGCACGGTCCGGGGCCAGGCACCGTCGCTACCACGAAGCCTAAGGCGTTGATACAACGACCCTGAGATAGGGGTCAACCGTGGTTTGACTCGGAGGCGCACAGATAGGTTGCTCTTGTCCTCAACTCCGTGGATAACCAGGCCATGAAAACCCTCTGGATATGGCTGTTGGTGGCCGCAGCCGCCTGTGGCGGGCCCGCGGCAAAAAGCCCAGGTGCCGTCATCGGCGCGAATCACCTCGGCACTGACCTGACCAGCGTGCCACCGCGCATGACCAAAGGGGTGTTGGCCGGCCCCTTGTGCGGCGAACAAGAGTGTACCTGCCGCGACGAAGGCGCAGCCGACGACGGCGGCGCTGGGCTGCCCACCGACGCGCGAAAACGTTTTGAATTGCGGATCGGCCCAGCGGCCAATGAGCTATGGGTCTCGGTTGGTGAACACCTTTACTACAAATCCGCAGAGCGCGCTTCGGCGTGTTTCTATTTCGATCTCGCCACCGGTGAAACCCCGGTTGCAATCCGCGCGTCGAACAACGGCGGCGTGTCGGCGGCGGTAGCGATCTCCGAGTACGGTGCCACTACCAAAAGTTGGTATCAAACCTTTCAATTCAAATGCGGCAGTCCAGGCATTTGCAGCTACGACGAACTCGACAGCAACAAAACCGAGTATCAAAAATTCACCAAGGGTTTGCACGATCCGTGCGGCTCGGTGCGCATTCAACGGTTAAACTGGAACAGCAGCGAAGCAGCCGACCAACAACACCCCAACGAGTTGGCGGTGACCCTCGGCGTCAACGTCTACAAGTTTGCACCTAGCAAACCGCACGGCAGCGAATGCGCCACGGGTGGCAACTAACCTGTGTTTACCTACCCTGACGACTATGACGTAATCATCGTCGGCGCCGGCCACGCTGGTTGCGAAGCCGGCCTCGCTGCCGCCCGCATGGGCGCACGGGTGTTGGTCCTCACCGGCAGCCTCGACACCGTTGCCCATATGTCGTGCAACCCAGCGATCGGTGGCGTTGCCAAGGGCCACATTGTCAAAGAGATCGACGCGCTAGGCGGCGAAATGGCCAGCGTCATCGACGAGACCGGTATTCAGTTTCGCCGGCTCAACAGTTCCAAAGGCCCAGCCGTGCGGTCAACGCGGGCCCAAGCCGACAAGCGCCGCTATCGCGATTTGATGCGGCAACGCCTCGAAATGTGTCCCAACTTGGCGCTGCGCCAAGGCGAAGTTGCCTCGTTGGGCATCGAAGAAGATAGCCGTGGCGGCGACCTTCATAGCGGCCGACAACGGGTGGTTGGCGTCGAAACTACGATGGGCGTGCGCTACCGCAGCCGCGCGGTGATTTTGACCACCGGCACATTTTTGCGCGGTGCGATCCACGTTGGTGAAGCCAAATCGGCCGGTGGCCGGGTTGGTGAAGCGCCATCGATGGGCTTGTCGGGTTCGTTGGCCAAATGTGGCTTTCCACTAGCGCGCCTCAAAACCGGCACGCCATGTCGCATCGATCGTAAAACCATCGACATCAACGGGCTCGAACACCAACCCGGCGATGAACCAGCGCCGATGTTTCGGTGGACCGGCGCATTGCCCAACAAACCTCGGCTGCCGCAAGTGCCGTGCTGGGTCACCTACACTAGCGAACGCACCCATAAGATTATTCGTGACGGCTTGCATCGCTCGCCGCTATTTCGCGGTGAAATTGAAGGCCGCGGTCCACGTTATTGCCCGAGCATCGAAGACAAAGTTGTCCGGTTTGCGGACAAGGACCGCCATCAAATTTTCCTTGAACCCGAAAGCATCGAATGCGGGCTGCAGGGCCACGGCGAAGTCTATCCGAACGGGATTTCGACGTCGTTGCCGTACGATATTCAGATGGCGTTTCTGCGCACCATCGAAGGGCTGGAACATGCCGAGATGACGCGGCCAGGCTATGCGGTCGAATACGATTTTATCGACCCGCGCGAAGTGCTGCCGACTCTCGAAACTCGACGCGTCGCCGGGTTGTACAATGCCGGTCAAATCAACGGCACGTCGGGCTATGAAGAAGCGGCGGTCCAAGGTTTATTAGCCGGAATCAACGCCGCTGCAGCGCTGGGCTTTGGCGCAGGCGATCGTGAACCAGTTATTTTGCGGCGGGATCAAGCCTATGCCGGCGTGCTTGTCGACGATTTAGTGACCAAAGGCACCAAAGAGCCGTACCGCATGTTGACCTCGCGCGCCGAATTTCGGCTGCTGCTTCGCGAAGACAATACCGTCGACCGCTTGCTTGGCATTGGCCGCAAACTGGGCTTGGTTGA
Organism: Kofleriaceae bacterium; assembly: GCA_043777635.1. Classification (GTDB taxonomy): domain Bacteria; phylum Myxococcota_A; class Polyangia; order Haliangiales; family Haliangiaceae; genus JABFXX01. The sequence continues at coordinate 2,851 of JAYWHS010000736.1, forward strand.
TGATGCGCGATTCGCGCAATTTGAACGCTGGCAGGTCGACCTCGCGGCAGCCCTGCACCGCGCCCACACTGCGAGTTTTCTCCCTTCCGAAGCCGTCAACGCTGCGTTGGCCCGGTTTCAATCAGCACCGGTGCGCGATCGCCGGGCGACCTTGGCCGAATTGTTACGCCGGCCCGAACTCGACTACGCTGCGGTGGCGCAGATCGCCGACGCTGCCGGGCTTGGTGCCTCCGAAATCCATCCGGCCATTGCCGAACGAGTGGAGATCGAAATTAAGTACGCCGGCTATCTCGGCCGGCAATTGGCCGACGCGCAAAAGCTCGAACGCTCTGACGCTGTCGCGGTTCCCTCCGATATCGACTATCGCGTCATCGGCGGGCTGTCGCATGAAGTCATCGAGAAACTCGAAGCCATCCGGCCGCGCTCGGTTGGCCAAGCATCGCGCATCAGTGGCATGACGCCGGCCGCCATGTCGATCCTACTAACGCACATTGGCTTGACGAAACGCCGGCAAGCTCTGGTAGGCTCGCCGCAGGATGAAGCTTCGTAACGTACGACTATTTTTGGTTGCGCCTTTGGCGCTTGGTGCAGTGGCCGTCACTGTGGTGCCGCGCGAGGCGCAGGCCGGTGGCCTCAACTTGCCGGGCACTGGGCCCATCTCGATGGCCCGCGCTGGTGCCGCGATCGCTTCCACCGACGACGGCGAAGCGATTTCGATCAACCCAGCCGGGTTGGCAAATGTCACCGGCACACGGATTACCCTGGGCAGTGCGTTCATCTCGCACTCGTTATCGTTTCAGCGCAACGGCAGCTACGATGCTGTCGACGGCCAAAACCTACCGTGGGCCGGCCAACGGTATGCCACCATCACCGATCAATCGAAACCGGCCATCGGCTTTGGCGGTTTTCAAGCAGTGCCGCTGCTCGTTGTCACCAGCGATCTGGGACGCAAGCTCGGTAAGCTACGCGCCGCCTTCGGCGTGTTTGCACCAAGTGGTTATCCAACCCGCAGCATGGCCGCCGACTACAAAATCGACGATCCCAACACCCCGCCACCACCTACCCGCTACGACATCTTGTCGCAAACCGGCGCAGTGGTACTGCCAAGCCTTGCGCTCGCATATCCAATTCTGCCCAACCTCCGCGTCGGCGCACGCTTTAGCTGGGGCATTGCAGCCATAGAATCTCGGCAATTTGTCTGGGGTTTACTAAATTACCAAGAATGGGTTGGTAACGACACCGACTTCCTCCTGAAAGCCAAAGACAACTTCGTGCCCGTCGGCCAAATCGGTGTGCAATACGAACCAACGCCAGCGATCGAACTCGCAGCGCAATACACCTCCCAAGCATCCATCGCGGCGAGTGGTGAAGCGATCAGTACGCCGAGCGCGCAGCTTGATCTCGGCATGCCGCTGATCATTGAAGCAACCCCCGACGACGAAGCTCGCTGTGGCAAGGGTGGCACCGCCGCCGTACAGAAAGGCTGCGTTGAATTCGCCTTACCAATGTCGGCAACCTTAGGCGGTCGCTACAAGTTCTTCGACCAACGCAACACCATGCGCGGCGACATTGAGCTCAATTTGCACTGGGAAAATTGGGGTGCCGAAGCAGCGAGCGAGTACCGCGTCGTGGTCGATAGCATCGTCAACGGTATCACCCTCAAAGACGCCTTCGTGCGTCACCGTCTCCGCGACACCTACGCCGCGCGACTGGCCGGCAGCTACATCATTCCGGTGGCCAACAACTCCATCACCGTGCGCGCTGGTGCTAGCTACGACACCGCTGCGGCTACATCGGGCTGGGAACGCGTCGACCTTGATGGCGCCGCTCAAACCACCCTCGCCGCCGGCGCTTCGTACACCATGTCACGCGTGCGCTTTGACCTGGGCATGGGCGCTGTATTGCAGGGCACGCGCAATGTCGGTGGCGATTGCAACCCAACGTTGCAAGCACCTGGCTGCAACGGTGTTGAAACCCCCGTTGTCGATCGGGTCGGCGTTGATCCAGTGTTGCCCGTGGTGGTGACCAACGCGCAATTTGAAAACCCGGTAAATCACGGCGTTTATAAATCAGGCTATTTCATGTTCATGCTTGGCGTTTCGACCTGGTTCTAATCATGACAACGTTTGATCAATTCAGTGGCACCAGCACGTACATCGCCTCCGATGATTTGCGCCATGCCGTTAATGTCGCCGTCGCCCTCGAAAAACCGTTGCTGTTGCGCGGTGAACCGGGCACCGGCAAAACCTTGCTGGCCGAAAACGTCGCTGCAGCGCTTGAGTTGCCACTGCTACGTTGGCACGTCAAGTCGACCACCAAAGCTCGTGACGGCTTATACGTCTACGATACTGTGGCGCGTTTGCACGACTCGCGCTTTGGTGGCCACGAAGTCAAAGACATTGAGCACTACATCAAACTTGGGCCATTGGGCCAAGCCTTGGCGGCGACCAGTCGCCAGGTTTTGCTCATCGACGAAATCGACAAAGCCGACATCGAGTTCCCCAACGACTTATTGTTGGAAATTGATGCGATGCGCTTTCACATCGACGAGACCGGCCGCGACGTGGTCGCCAAACATCGCCCGGTGGTGATCATCACGTCGAACAATGAAAAAGAATTGCCCGACGCGTTTTTGCGGCGCTGCGTGTTTCACTACATTGAATTTCCTAACCGCGAGTTGATGGCCAAAATTGTGCGGGTCCATCATCCCAAAATCGAGGACGCCGTGCTCGATCACGCGCTCGACGTATTCTTTTCGCTGCGGGCAACGCCCAAGATTCGCAAGCGGCCAACCACCTCGGAACTCATCGATTGGATCTGCGCCCTCAACAAAGCCGGTGTCGATCTCAAAAAAGTCGGCGGCGGTATTCCGTTTTTGGGCACCTTGCTCAAAACCGAGCACGACATGGAAATGCTTGGCAAGCGCGCCAAAGCCTAGCCGGCACCCAAAGGCAAGGCCATCGTGTTCATCGACTTTCTATTTACGTTGCGAGCGCACAAAATCAACGTGTCCACCCATGAGTGGATGACGTTGATGGAAGGCCTTGCCAAAGGCCTGCACGATTCAACCATCGATGGTTTTTATCGTTTGTGCCGAACGATCTGCGTCAAAGATGTCGCGCAATACGACGCCTACGATCAAGCCTTCGCGGAATATTTCCGCGATGTAGTCCGCGATGCCGCAGCGATGACGCAACAGTTGCAAGATTGGCTGAACAACCCTGCCCTGCGCAAACAACTCACCGATGCACAACGCGAAGCACTGCAAGGCCTCGACATCGAAAAACTGCGCGAACTATTTGAGCAGCGTTTGCGCGAACAAAAAGAACGCCACGACGGCGGCAACAAGTGGATTGGCACCGGCGGTAGTTCACCCTTTGGCTCGGGCGGCGAACACCCGACGGGGATGCGCATCGGTGGTGGTGGCAGCCGCACGGCGATGCAGGTTGCCGACGAACGGCGGTTTCGCGAATACCGCAAAGACGTCATCCTCGACGTACGCCAGATCGATGTGGCGTTGCGCGGCCTGCGCCGGCTTGGCCGTGAAGGTGCCGACGACGAATTGGATTTAGAAGAAACCGTCGACAAAACCTGCAAAAATGCCGGTGAGATCGAAGTGGTATTTCGGCCGCCACGGCGCAATCGGGTCAAGGTTATCTTGCTCATGGACGTGGGCGGCTCGATGGATCCGCACAGCGACCTCATGAATCGCATCTTCACGGCGGCCTCGCGCGCCGGGCGCTTCGCCAAATTCCGCAGCTACTATTTTCACAACTGCGTGTATCAAGCGGTGTACGAAGACGCCCTGTTTCGCAAACCGGTGCCCATTGCCGATTTGCTCGGCAACAGTGACCGCGATGAGAAGCTCGTCGTCGTCGGTGATGCGCTCATGCATCCGGCCGAGCTGCTCGAACCCGGTGGTGCGTCGTATTATTATTCGAACAACCGTTCCACCGGCCTTGATTGGCTGCGTCGGCTCGGCGGTCATTTCCGCAGCGCCGCGTGGCTCAATCCTGAACCCGAGCGCTACTGGCCGGGCACCACCATCGAGCCAATCGCTTCGGTGTTTGGCATGTGGCCACTATCGCTCGACGGCATTAACGGTGCGGTGCGCTACTTAGTGCGCGGCGGGCCGCGCCCGGTGGTTGGCAATCCCGCACGCTGGACGCCGTAAGCTCGTTCGATTAGAAACTCGCGCGCCTACTTCGTCATCTTCACTTCTACGTCGAGTTCGCCTTTTTCGGTCCAATTCAATGAAACCTTCTGCGGCGTATAGTCTTTAAGGCGCAGCTCAATTTGTTTCACGCCCTCCATGTCGACTTCGGCCAAGGTGCATGGCGTGCGATTGCGATACTGACCGTTGATGTACAGCTCGGCGCCCGACGGAATCGTGGTGACACGAAGCACCCCAGTAATTGGCGTCATAATTGCGGTGACCGGGATTACGCCACCGGCTTTGGGCACTTCAATTTTTGTCGTATACGGTTTGTGGCGTATCAGCTCCAACACCAGATCGTGCGACGAGCCCACCGACAAATTATTGATCGTTAGCGGCGTAATGTTATTGAGCTTCTGACCATCGACGGTTACCGAGGCCCCAGCTGGCACCGAATCAACACGGACCGAGCCCTGCACCGTTGGTGATTTGCGCGTCGACTTCACAATCAAAAACGTTGCGACGGCTGCGAGTGAAATCGCCACAATGCCCGCGAGCACCAGCAAGATCATTCGCGGCTTATTGCTCTCGATTCTGTAGTGCGCCGCTAGTTCGTCGTTTTCATTTGGCGAAATCGACAGCGAGCCCGATTGCGGCACAAACGGATACCCGCCCGAAGGAGCACCTTGCGGCGGATAGGGTTGACCGTACATTTGGTTCGGAGTTTGACCGGCTTGAAATGGGTACGGATTGTTCGCAGTCGGTTGCTGTCCCGATTGATACGGGTATCCCTGATTTCCCATCGGAGGTTGACCGGGTGCCTGGCCGCCTTGGTACCCATATGGATGATTCACCACCGGCTGCTGACCCGATTGATACGGGTACCCTTGGTTGCCCAGCGCAGCCGGGTCTGACGCCTGGCCCGGACCACCTTGATAACCATACGGATTGTTCACCACCGGCTGCTGGCCAGTTGAATACGGATATCCCGCGCCGCCCATGTTCGCTTGCGCTTGACCCGGCGCGGGTACTTGATAGGGGTTACCCACAACTGCCTGCTGGCCCGATTGATAGGCCACCGGCTGTTGCCCAGCTTGATACGGGTTGTTCGCCATGGGCTGTTGCCCAGCTTGATACGGCCCCGAACCAAACGCCCCACCACTCATTGGCGGCGGTGATGTTTGGCCATACGGCGAAACTTGTATCGGCGGCGGTGCGGTTTGGCCGTACGGCGAAACTATCGCGCTGGGTGCTAGCGGTAACGCCACCGGAGCATTCACTACGGGCGCCGGTCTTGGCGACGACGCGACCACAGCGGATTGTCGGGTCGAAGGCATCGGCGCGTTGTTGTTCGACTTCACAATCGACTGCAACACCGACGGCGGTTCGGCACTAGCCGAACTCGACGCGACACCTTCGGCAGGAGTCCGTCGCGAAGGCCGTGGCTTGCGCAGCTCACTAATGCTTGGGGTCGGATTGGACGCCGCCAATGCCGCTGGCGGTGGTCCCGGCCGCACCGGTTTGCGTGCGGCAATTTCGTGCGGCTGACGTGCGACCGTTGGTTGCTCGTCACTCGGTGCAAAGTCGTCGACGTCGCGATGCTTACCGATATCCACCGCAGCAGTTGCGATATCAGATCCGCCCGCATCAAAGTCTTTGGTTTCATCCATCAACCGATCGGCTGTCGGCACGTCATCATCGCTGGAACCTTCGCCAGCCAAGTCCTGGATCGAAAATCCAGGCGCCGTAATCATGGTGCGTTCATCACGATCCGCGTCGTCGTCGATATCCTCAATGAAAGGATGCGCCTGCATCTGTGGCGGCGGCTCATTGGCAATGGTGCTGGCCGAGATCCACGCTTGATTGGCAGCAGCCTTAGGAGCAACGGCTGGGACCACAGCGACCGGCCGGACCACCGATGGCACTGGTGCGCCTGCGCGCGGTGCCGCAGCACGCGGCGGCGCAGCGTCACGACTATCAATCTCGCGAGTTTCATCGTTTGGATCACGCGGTCGACTCGGCGCCGGCCGCGCCGGAGCCGTCGGCGCCACAACATTGCGTGGTGCACCTGGAATTGCCGCGCCAACAACCGGCGGTGGTTGGGTCGAACCAGTTCGTTTCACCGAAGGAATTCCTAGGCCGCCGATTTTCGGTATCGCTGATTTTATCTGCGGCACTGATGCCGGGACGCTGGCCCGTCCAGCTACGCCTGCTCGCGCAATCGGCGCTGCCGCTGCAATCGGCGCTGCCGCGCCCGGAGGCTTGAGATCGCTGATCCGGAACAACACACTGTTTTCGTCGTGTAAGTCATCACGTTCGCGCAACAAATCGTTGGCAGCTAATGGCTGCGTCGATGCGGGACCACTGCGGTCCTCGGTTTTATCGTTCGCTGACACCTCGATTGGCTCACCCACCGTTTGTTTGAGGAGCTGAACCAGCTTGTTGCTGTTAAACGTTGGCGCGTAACTGTGTAAGAACCGTTCAAGATCAACGGCCATATCCGCCGACCGTTGATACCGTTCGTGCGGATTTTTGCGCAACGCTTGCATCGCAATACGTTCGAGTTCAGGCGGACAATCTCGGCGAATCGTGCTTGGCGGCGCAATGTCCGCTTTCCGGACCATATCAAGCAATTTGTGGAGATGCTCTTCGAGGTAGAGCATCTGACCGGTGATCATTTCATACAGCACGATGCCAGCCGAGAAGATGTCCGAGCGCAGGTCGACGACATCGCCCCACGCTTGTTCCGGCGACATGTAGTAGTACTTGCCTTTGATAACGCCGGCCGCTGTTTGTTGTTCTTTGAGAGCGGCTTTGGCAATCCCAAAATCGACGATTTTGACTTCACCACTGTAGGACACCAGCACGTTTTGCGGTGAAACGTCGCGGTGTACGATGCCCAGCGGTACTCCGGCGGCATCGCGTTTGCGATGCGCATAGTCCAAGCCTGACGCCATGCCTTGGGCAATTGCTGCGGCGCAATCAAATGGTAAATAGACATCTTTTTCCGACGCGGTGCGCAGGATCTTATAGAGATCCGCACCATTCACGTACTCCATCGTAATGTAGTACGTGTCGCCAACTCGGCCTAAGTCGAAAGTGTGTGCGATGTTGGCGTGATTGAGTTGCACCGCAATCTTGGCTTCATCGACGAGCATCATGATGAATTGTTCATCCTCCGCGAAGTTCGGATGAATCATCTTGATCGCTACATATTTGTCGTAGCCAGCTACACCTTTGGTGCGTGCCAAATGCACTTCGGCCATGCCACCAACGGCAACGCGGCGAACCAAACGGAACGGTCCGAAATCACGTTCGCCGTTACTCACGAATCCTCGGCGCTAGTGAAAGGTCGTTGCGGCCTGAGTGGGCCTTGCGCCAATTTATCGGCATTGCCCGGGTGTACAAACATGCCGACCATCCGCAGCGGAGATTTGGCACCGCGGTCAAATGAGCAGACAACTTCGGTGGCAACGCCATACGCAACGTTCACGATGTAGCTCGCCGCAGCATTCGCAACAAGGTACAGGCCCAACCCAGCGCCGTACGTTTTACGATCAATTTGATTGGGTGAGTGAATGCACTTTTCGATGTACGCCAAAATCGTATTCTTTGCCAGCCAGCCAAATCGATCGCGAACCGCAACAACAAAGTGGGTGTCGGTAGCTGCGTAGCGAATTGAAACCGGCCGAGGCGACTGCACCGAGGTTCGATCATGCGGATCAACTTCGGCGAATACTTGTCGGCCTTGGTCATCGACCGGGGCATCATACAGCGCATTCATTAACAATTCTTCGCATACCGAGCCGATAGCGTTGCGGACTTGCCGCCGCATGCGCGATGCCTCAGCGAAATCGAGAATCGTTTGGATCGCCTGGCCTCGCCCGGCAAAGTCACGCAACCGGACGTAATGTACCGGCGTACCTTCGGGCACGTATTTTTCGATGCCAAAGATATCGCCGGTGAGCAACTTCTGTGCGGTGACGTACACCCCGTTGTCTAACTCTTCGCCAACGATGACGTGATTGACACGTTCATCACGCATGTATTGGGTCAACTGCGTCAACGAGGCCGTCGGTGCAACCACACAAACATGTGCACGGTCGCGCAATTTGGCGTACAGCGGATCCAGCTCAGCCACGTTGCCGTTGGTCGCCGCGAATACATACCGATGCGGAATCTCAGTCGCAGCGATGGCATCCACGGAGACCACCGCGTCGGCCTCAGCGCCTGCGCGTTCGAGTGCCGCGATCATTCGTCGCAGCGTGTCTAGGTCGCTCGAAACTGCAAGTACGCGCCTTTTAGACAAGATGCTCCGCGGTTAGTAAGAATACATCGCGCTGACGTAGGCGCGAAAACCCTCATACGGGTTGGGCAGATACTCCAACCGAGGTTCATAGTCGTAAAATGCATCAGGTTGGTAGAAGTGACCCTTGAGCGCGTTGAAGACAGTCGCATTAATTGCAAGTCGCTCCATTGGGGTCCAGGTCAGGCCGAGAGAAATTTCGGCGCTTGCTGGCAAGCGATCCATCACGAGATCCGTGGTCTGAACTTCTGCCCCACGAGCGACTGCGCCCATGACCCCGTACTCACTATCGCGATACTCAACCAAACGATTTGGATCTTCCGAAGCCCCAGCAACGCGCATGTTCGAGGTTGCAGTGACTTTACCGTCGAGTAAATTCCAAACGCCAGCAAGGTTAAACCAATGCTCCGGCATGTTGCGCAACCGGCCTTTGTCGCTGGTGGTGCCTTGCAGGTACGAGTAGCTCAATTCCATGCGATGGCCACCTTGCACATACAATTTGGCTAGCAGCTCACCGGTGATCAACGCGCGACTACCAGTGTTTTTGTACGACGAGGACTGAATTTGGATCAGGTTGGTCAACCGGGTGTAGGCCGCATCGGCACGAAAGCTTAACTCGCGAATCCGCCGTTCACCCTTGAAAATCCGAGCGTTGACTTCGAATTGGCTAGCGTCCGAACGTTCAACCGCCAACTCAGGTGGCGATGCGAATTGCACAGCAACACCGTTCGATGCAGCGTTGTTAAATGCTGGTGGTCGGAAGCCTTGTACGTAGTTGACCTTGGCATACCAGTTAGGGATGAAATTCCACACTGCGGTAGCGGCCACCGTTGCATTGATTGGGTACGAAAGTTTACCCAACGCCTCTGGGGCCACTTGCAGACGAGCGCCAGCGTCGAGAATCAGCGTCTTTTTCGGGCGCCATTGCGGGTTGACGTACGCGCCAAAAACCGAACGTGATGCTTCGAACGCAAAAACCAACGGACAACCTTCGAGCAACTCAGCCTTGCCGGTGGCTGGATCGTACTTACGAGGACACAGCAGTGGCAACCGCGTGATTGGTTGGGGGCCGGTAAATACCACCTGGGTGCCGGTACCTAGAGCACGGTCGGTGTCGACTGGCTTCCATTCCGAGAATGCTTCAACACCGTATTGCACACGCAGCGATTTGGTAACTTGCACATCACCATCGATGTTGCTGCCAGCGCGGTAACTCTTGTTATCGACGAAGAAGTTCGCACCACCGCGTACCGATGGACTCGGAGCAAGAATCTGCAGTGGCGAAAAGCTACGCGCAAATTCAACAAAGTAGGCTTTACCCGTGAGGCCGGCTTTGCCTTTGGCAAAACGCGTCCGGTATTCGGCAACCGCATAGCGGTCAAAGCCATCAGCTTTTAATTCACGGCTGGTTTTGAGCGGATCGATACACGTATTCGGTGGATTTTCTACAGCGCACTCAGCATCGCCTGGAAGTGTGGAGCGGATCGGCGTGCCGGTAAGCGTAGCGTATTGTTGTTTGGCACCAAACGGATACGAAACCCGCAACTGCAACTTACCGTACGACAACTTGCCGTTGAGATTAAACAACAACGACCGCGACTGATCCGACAGCGTCAGCGGTCCATAAATACTTGGACCGTTTGGTTGTGGTGACGATTGGTTGGTCAACAGTGGCGCCATTTCAGCGCCTTGACCTTGATACGAATCAACACTGCCGTGCAAAAACAGTTTTGCTCGGCCATCCAATAAATTGGGATTGCCATACATGGCGTATGCATGAGCGCTGCGTCGATCGCCGAGGCCACCACCGCCGCGCGCGCCTACTTCGATGCCATCAACGTCATCAGCATCTTTGGTGATGACGTTGAGAATACCAACCAAGGAGTTACTACCCCAGAGCACACCACCTGGGCCGGTAATCATTTCGACCCGCTTGATCAACTCCATCGGCTGAACCCGGCTAGTCGAAGCGCTATTGATGTTGGGATCGAACAGCGACAAGGAGTCGTGCAAGAATTGAACGGCTTGGGCTTGCCCGCGCACCAAAGGTGTTTCGAGGTTGCCGTGCAGCAAACCAGCCCGGTACCAGCCCGGTACAGTGTCGGCAATTTGTTGAATCGTAACAAACTGGCGATCGCGAATTTCGTCGGCGGTCACAACGGTAACAATTGCAGGCGCCTCTTGCACCGTAGTGACGCCTTTGGCAGCACTTTGCACAATGTTGGCTAAGTCGATTTCAGAATCATCAGCGGTGGCTGGAGCGCCATCAGCGCCTTGCTCCAAAATCACCGTTGGGACTTCGATATCGGCGTTCGCGGTAACTTCGTTTTGGGCAAATGCCGGAGCCGCACCGCCGACCAGTGACAACGCGGTTACCAGCGCAACGCCAGCGCGAGCGCCGCGTGCACCTTGCGCTGCATTCACAGTGGTTTCCACCGAAGGTTTTGATGCATTGATCATCTTAGAAGGCCTCATGGTGTGCGCTGCTGCGCCTTAATAAAATCTACGCGTTCGTTAACAGCATCGTTGGGACCACTGCTACCCAGCGGTCGATCCGAGCCAATGCCGGCAGCTTGGAGTTGCGAAAGCGGGACGCCTTGCGCTGCTAGTTGGTCCATGATGACCAATGCGCGTCGCAGTGCGAGTTCTTTGTCTTTTTTGTGGGCAACAGTTATCGCTGGCACAGCTTTGGATTTAGTTGATAGCGGCACGTGAACTTCGACGCGAATCGTCAACTTCTTGTCTTTGATAATCGCTGCGACTTGAGCCAACACTTGTTTGCCCGCTGGCGTCAAAGCGTTGCCACGGAATGAAACCTGCGCGCCTTTGAGGTCGATGCGGTCATTGCGCTCTTCAGCGCCGCCAGAGCCTTTGGTGTCAGGACAGCCATCGTCATCATTTAAGCCATTGACGGTTTCTGGATCGTTTGGACATTTATCGTTCTTGTCGGCAAAACCATCGCCATCATTGTCGTCCTCTGGACAACCATCGTCGTCTTCAAAGCCGTCAACGTCCTCTTTGGCATCAGGACAGCGATCGCTGTTGTCAGCGATTCCATCGGCATCGTTGTCGGCTTCTGGACAACCATCGTCATCTTGAAAGCCGTCACGGTCTTCTGGTTGATCAGGACAACCGTCGTTGGCATCGGCGATACCATCGCCGTCATTGTCGAGATCTGGGCAGCCGTCGTTGTCCTGGTAGCCATCGCGATCTTCCGGCTCTTCATTACAGCCATCTGAACCATCAGGAATTCCATCACCGTCGCGATCTGAACTGCCAACTTCGCCAACGCCTGCAGGTTGCGGCGACCACACCACGCCAGTACTGACGCGGAAATCATCACCACGCGCACCGAGTGCACCAGCACCGATCATCAACTGCGCCGATACGCTAGCGTTTAACCGCAGCGTGAGCCCAAGGTTTGCCAACAACGTGAAGTCGCCGGATTTTGCACTGGCGAAATAGTCGCCGCTTTGCAACGACGAGCACTTCGCGCCACTGAACAAACTGCAACTGCCGTAGCTCAACGAGCCCGGTAGCGGAATAAAGGCATTTACTTCTGCGCCGATGACGGCCCGTGGCGTAGCTTCGAATTGAGCGCCGAGGCCGGCAATCAACTCCGAACCAACGTCGAGGTAGGCTTTGGCATTGTCGACGGTTTGGGTCGCGTCTTGGGTGTCATAGCTTTCAAGCACGGTGCGTTGCCGAAATCGCGCACCGATATTGGCGACGACGCGAGTTGCGTGAACTGCATCAATGCGACGATCAATCGCCAACTTTGGTTCAAACACCAAGTTGGAGTCGCCCAGCAACATTTCATCTTCACCGAACGGTAGCGAAACCGTGCCAAGCAACGAAATCGCAGTCAAGTTACCGGTGTACAAGTTCAACTTGCCACCGAGCCTGACGTCGAGCGGCCCAGCTAGACCGTCGTCAATATATCCACCCGAAGGGTCGATATTCGACAGCGGGCGCAATGCGATAAGGCCAGTGGATTTTCCAACTGGACCAGCCGCGCTGTAGCGTGCGCGCGAACCATAACCAGCCGCAGTTGACGTGCGAAACGCTGCAACGTTGAGCCCGATTGCGAAGCGTTTCGACAGGGTCATAGCAAATGCCATGTCGACATTCGCGGTTGTGCCAAGTACCGAGTCGCGCCCGGTGTCGCCCATACCCATGCCGATGCCAGGTACTGCAACGTCAAGAGGTGACTGTGCGTAGCTAACCAGTACTTTCCATGAAATGTCGCGCACCGGCATAAGCCGCGCGCCATCAAGCATGTACACGCCTGACGTGTCGAACGATTGACGAAACATTACAGAATCGACACCACCCGTACTGTCAGCCTGTGCAACCCCAGCCATGGCAACACCCATGACGGACGTCGCAACAACCGCGCATGCAGACGTTCGTAGTTTCGACGTACGCGTCATAATCATAGGGGACACAATTGGCCAGACGCATTAACTGGGCGACGAGTTTGAACTAGCACAATCCCACCAATCGATGCGCCAACTTTGGTTTCCCACGCACAAGTTGCCGGAATTCCGCCGGTAGCAGCATGTGCGCCCAACATATTTGAATTGACCATGATGCCAGCACCGTTCACCCCGGTTGCAGTTGCCAAAGGATCTAACGTAGTTCGTTGGGTATCGTTGGCCGCAAAATAGTAATCGTCAGCAGGTTGACCTTGCCCGCCGCGCGTAATTGTCACGCCGGGTGCAAGCTCGGTTCCCGTCGATTTCCCTTTGAAAATATTTAGATATACGCCGCCAGCAAGAATTGAATTAGGAAATCCTCCGGAGGAAGTCCAGGAAGCAATTGTTGCACCCTTCACCAAGTAGATTTCGAGATCTTTAATCGCAGTACCCATTGCAGCGGGAACCGCTGCACCGCTGGTTACCGTTAGCCCAGATGGGCCAAGCCCACTTCGGTCGTCGAGGCCGAGCCCAATAAATAATGCTCCATCAATTGGAATATCTACCAGTTTGAAACGACCGCAATCGTCGATGTAGCTGCTGCCAGGCGTTTTAGCCATTGCAGTTGACGGATTCATGGCGAACGCAATTGCATCGTATGCCTTGAGTTCCAGCGCGCATGGCCCCGCCGTCGCACCTAGACCTGCAGGACAAATTTTCGCCGTAGGACTTGCGTCCGCGAATGGTGCACCATCGTCTACATTTAAAATGCGACCACAAATTGTCATTTTGCCAGCGGTGCCGAGTGGGCAAGCAATTGAACTGGCACACGACCCGCCGCCGGTGCCAATGCACGTCACAAGGCCAGTAACCGGATCGGTGTCAGGTGCTGTGGTGTCAGGATCGCACTTGGTCGGGGGCAAAATGGGCTCACATTTATCGCCACGCAACACTGTGCCTTGCCCACACGTTCCAGCAGTACTCACGGTTCCCGAAGGCTCGCACGTACCGTCTCGTTGAATGGTGCCATCACCGCATTCAATCTCGTTGCAACCACTACTGGTGCCGATCAATGCAAATGCACTTACTAGCGCCAAGGCACCAGTTCGGAATGCCCATGAGCCGAGCAACTGGACTGAGTGTTGGGGACGCGAATCAATGATCGAAAGCATGGTGGGTGGTCTCCGACTAGAAATGAACATTGTCTTCACCTAGGTCCGCAAAAATCGCCATGGTGGCGCTAATTGCAGCGTTAGTAATTGAGGTAAGTTGGACTTTCTGAACCCCACGCGTAATCGTGCGAGCATTACCGTACATATAGAGTTGGCCAATCGGCGAGCGATCAGCTGCCGGCACCGAGGCAGGATAATCGGGCTCACCATCATTGTTGGCGTCGTCGTATTGCCAGTACACCGCATAGGCATTGAACTCGCCCAAGGCTTCGTCGACAAAAAATTGCGAACCGCCAATTCCACTTTCGTTGATTGGATTTCGGCCAACCACGACACCGGAATAAATACCGTTGATCGGCGACGCTAAAATGCTATCCCGACCTTCATAGAAGTCTGGATTTGCCGCCCAAAAATCTTGGCACCTCAACAACCGCACGTTGTTCGAAGCGTCGTCAGCACAATTCGCAGGCGGAATCAAGGATGAGTCAAAGCCCGGGGCATCAGCGCACAAGGTACCCGTTGCTGGGTACGTTGCAGCGGAAGCCGAGGTGATAGCTTTGATCTGACCGCCAACCAACCTAGCGCGGCGGACCCGCTCAACCGCAGTGGCCAACTCGACTTGATCGATTTCCGGCGAACCTGGAGGAGGATTGGTGATGTCGTCGATGCCAGTATCGTTGGCAATACGATTTGAGAATTGGAAAATGTGCACCCCGCGATACTTTGCGCGGCGATCTTCTTCGATCAAACATGGCGAGTTCAAATTGAGAACCGGCTGAATTTCAAAGCGTTGCAACTCGAACAACGACGACTCAGTAATCGCACCGAACTCGTCTTTAACCTCGTTGATGGCGTAGAGGCTAAAGTATGCGTTCGCAGGTACATGGCCGGCCACCAGCGGAATCCCTGGTTTATCTTGGGCAGGGATTCCTGCGCCAAAATCGATTTGCACGTTGGAGCCTTTGAACTCGTCGGCGCAGCCTGAGCTAGCGGCGACAGCCAACGCTAGCCCAATCGCACCAGCCAGTTTGCGGGGCAGTTGCAACGGCCGCCGTAATCCAGCGCGCAGGTTGCCAACGTGCCTGATGGTCGATGACTCGAATTTTGGTTTGTTCATAAGATTACAGTGCCAACATCCCGTCGTTGGCAAAACAAATGATATCGACCTACGGACTTGGGGTCAATTCGGCGACCGAAAACTTTGTATTTCATGGGCGTTTGTCCGATTTGGCGCACCCGGTGCGTCGGGACTCAACCCGCTAGAAAAGCCGACGAAACGTCAATTCGCCGGTGTAAATCGAGCCGCCATGCTCGCCGGGAGCACGGTTTTGCATTTCTGGCCAACCCACATTGGCCGCACGATTGTCGGCGACGGTTCGCTTGTTGGGTAGCCCGTAGTCGGCTGCAAAATCTACCGCCCACTTGCCCAACCGCAAACCTGCCCCGCATGAAATGCCGAACTTGTCGCCGTCACGGTATTGCCGTTCAATGGTCCGATTTGGTACCGCGTTGGAATCAAACCAAGCCCCGCCACGAATGCGCAGCTTGGTGTTAATGCGGTATTCGGTGCCAAGACGCGCGGCATAACTGTCAGTCCAGGCCACTGCGTAACGTTGGCTCAAAGCCGGCATTTTCGGTAACTCAACTGAGATCACTTGGATCCGCGACCATTCCGACCAATCGGCTTGAAATGCCAAGGTAAACGCCCGTGTAAGATCAACCGAAGCGCCCAAGATCGCCTGTTGCGGCCACCTTTGGGTGTGCTCTGCCAGTTGCGCGCTAGGCCCCAATGGAAACTGAATAACTGACTCGCCTGAGGTTCGAACCGTCATTGGGCTACGCCACACTGCGGCCAATTTGATGCGGTCGGTTGGCCGAAACATGCCGCCAAGGGTCATGCCCACGCCTAATCCATTTGCTTCAACTTTCGCGGTGACCGGTGAATCGGTCACGTCGGAAGAAAACAGCCCCAAACCGACCCGCAAAGATGCACCAATCGCCAACCGGTCGCTGATTTCGAAACTGGTGCCGATTAGAAATTCTACCACCGCATCTTGCGTTGCGTTGATTGCTGGTACGTCGGGTTTTTTAGGGTAGCGCAGCTTGCCGCCAAACGTGTTCATGACGGCCATGCCAATCGTGAATCTTGACGGCCGGCCGTTGTAGCTAAATCGACCGATAGCGCCAAACAGCGGAAGTGGCGCTTTGGCGCTAACGCTTTGGTCTTCGCCTCGGGTCCCAGCCGCATTGATGGGCGTGTAGGTTCGCGGTGCAAACACGTATTCTGCGCCCAGCATTACTTGCGGGGCGGAAAACGCCAATGCAGCGGGATTAATATACAGCGCGGTCGGATCGTCGACCATGGTCGAACCAGCGCCACCGACTGAGGTGTTTTGCGGGCCCCAACCGTTAGGTCGCGCGAGGCCACCGGCCATCGCCATAGTGCCAATCATGGATATACCGATGGATACGCCAGCGGCGAGTCCAGCCACCAGCTTCGGTTGTGAACAATTGCGTTTCATGGCTGTACCTGTTGCGCTTGCAGCGAGACATCATCGGTAATTTCGACTGGCTCATCGACCGGCCCTGATGGCGTCATGGTGGCCATGGTGGATGTTACCGGCGCGGCGACTTGTGGCACTAGCAACCGAGCTTGCGGACCTGCCACACATTCCTTGATCATCAGATCACAAACTTCACCTTGCGCACGAAAGCAGTCTTCATCTTTGGCACAGGTGAGTCCATCGGAGTAATCGCTCCACAATGTGCAACCGCCGGCAAAACCCGCAATGGGCAACAGTGCGAGTACAACTACCAACGTCCATTTCCGTCGTCGACTCACCATGACACGGCCCCTTCCATGGTCATCAACGCGCCGCGACCGCCATTGGCGTCGACCAGCGGCACTACCGCAAACTTTGGCTTAGCGGCATAGCGGCGCTCGCTCCGAGCTAAGTACAAATACGCGATACTCACGCCGGTGGTGATAAAGGCGGCACCGTACGCAACGTTTGAAATCAACGCCCAACGTTTTGCACGGCTTTGTGCGTCTTCATAATCGGCACGCGTGTGTAAAGGTTCAATCATCGTCGTGGTATCGAGCGGTATCGTGGTCGGCCGATTGCGCTCAATGCGCAAAATATCGCGCGCTTCAGCATCTGCTTGTTTCGCTAGTAACATTGTGGTGAAACCACCCAGCGCCAACGCGGTGCCGCCGGCGAGCAACAGGTGGCCACGATGTTCGCGCCGCTCGCGCTGTGCGACCGAAACTAGTTCACCTGCGATTTGGCGTTTTTGACCTTTGCTGATGCGGGCCCTTCGCAACATGGGATCGTACCCAGTGGCGCGAATTTCAACGATGTACTCGCCAGGCTGCATAACAATTTCATTTTTGCTGTCAATTGTCGTTGGCTTGCCGTCGATCAAGACCGAAAATCCAGGTAGCGCGCTCAACCCTCGATTCACCACGATAAAGCCGTCGGTCGGCGCCGCAATTTGTGGCTTGACCCCAAGTTCGTTAGAAACTGTGGAAGCCGTCGGGTCCGGTTCCATTTCAAGTTGCACATCGGTAACGATGAGCGGCAGCACAACTACCGTACGCTTCACTGGCAACCAGCCGGTTTTCTCAATCAAGATTTCGACTTCGCCTGCGGCCAAAGGCCGTGGCGCGAGCGGTGTTGCGCCGTAGCCCAAGCCACGGATCGTGATGCTTGCACCAGACACGTTACTGCTGACACCGATCGCCCCACCGTCGCCAAATTCGGCACGAAACGGAGCGCGACCGGCGGACTGTCGACAATCGTCATGAAGTTTACGTGTGTCACCGACTTCACCGGATTCGGGGTTTAACCGTAGCGCTTCGCGGGCCGCTTCAATACAGAGGTTCCAGTCACCTGTTGCCTGTGCCACGGCGGCCAGAAACCGATGAGGACCAGGCAACTTGGGATCCAGCTTGCGCGCTTTTTCCAAGTGGTCCTTGGCTTCGGCATACTTGCCGAGCCGGAAAGAATCTACGCCAGCTTGAAACTCGCGCGTTAAATCTGATGATGGCTGCGCCAAGCTTGTTCGGACCGTGCCCAAAATGGCACTAGCCAACACCAAGCTGGCCGCAACTGCGGACAACGAAAAAGTCTTCCTCACAGTAAAATCGTACGCTGCTAGCGCAGCCTTGTCATGATTTTGCGCGTCAGACTGCGACCAGGCATGGGTTCAAATACCCTGCAAAAATACGACGCGGTGCGGCGTGACTACTGATTCGGGTCGTCGCGCGATGGGCCTTTGCCACCGCCAACTCGATCCCAAACGTTGACGTTGCCGGGCCCAATCACCGTGCCGGAGTTGTTGCCACCGTTGTTGCGTCCGGTGCCGGTGTTGGTCGGTACTGGGTCCTTTGATTTCTTGGCAACCGTGTCTTGAAATGAGCGCGGATCGGTGTCGCCGGACTGCACTTTGAGCTCAAGCGTTCCGCCGACCAATTCAAGCTGCGCCATTTCTTCGATTGCAACTTTGGCAAAACCAGCCGCATTAGGAATCGCCCGACCACGCACTTCTAGCATTACGTAGCCTTCGGTGATCCCTCGGCTCTTGAGCCGGCCGTCGGCGACCGACATTACGACCGCGCCGCCGCCAATGTTTGGGTAGCGCCAACCAAGTGAAGGAAAAACGTCGACGACCGCAGCGCCAAGCGCCGTTGAATTCTCGGCGTAGCTCTTGGCCAGCCGGGTAACATCCGCACCACGCACCGTAAACTCGACAAACGCGACGTAGCGCTTGCCATCACCGCTGGCATATTCTTCCCAGTATTTTCCGCTCGGTGCGGCCGGCACTGCGCCAGCTGCGGTCTTGTTCAACAGCCGTGCTACCGCGCGCCGAGCATCACGAACTTCGCGCCGGGCTTGCGTATTGTTCGGTTCACGATCGAACGCTGCAAGTTTAGCTTGGCGTGTGCTTTGCCAAATCGGAGGCAACGCAGAACGCCATTTTTTATCTTCGACTTTGCCGGCAATGGCGTTCGCGATACTTTCCAACGCCGCATCGTTGGCTTCGTCGAGGGCATCATCTTGAGCCACTGCGGCCGATGACACCCCAACACACGCCAGGGATTGATCCGGCAAATCTTTGCAATAGGCGCCGCCTGGAACATCGGCGGTGATCCACGCTGGACGCTCAGTTGCGCTGGCCGAAAGCTTCTTGCCCAAGCCCGCCGCCGCTGCACCCGGCGCCGTCAGAGCGCGGTATCCAAGGAACGCCCCACCAGCCAAGCCTACGGCCACAAACGCTGCCGCAAATGGCATCCACCAAGAGCCTTTTTGCGCACTGGCATCGGCGACCGTCGTCGCAACCTTTTTCTTTTCCGGTTTGCGTTCACGCAAGTCTTTAATCAGCTTACGTTGTTCGGCGGTTACCGTCGGCATCGGCAAGCCGGGCAATGTCGTCATCAATGATTCCGACGCCGCGCACGTCAGCGGATTTTTACAATGATGGCATTTGACATCGGGTGCCGTCGCTAGCTTGAGCAGGTCATAATGCTCGGCGACATCAACTAACTGACTGCCACTGGTTGCACAGTTTTTACAGGAGAACGGCAAGTTGATGCTGAGCACTTGCGCTTTGGTGCCCAAATCGTCTTTGTTGCAAAGCTTTTCAACAAAGGGAGGCGTCGCACCGATGATGAACAGCTCACTGACAAGAGGCGAAACCATTTGCACAAACCCGCGCCACTGCGCCGCGCCCGCAGGCTCAATTCGGCCCACACCGCCAACATCGACGACAACCATGCCTTCGAGGCCCTCAGCTAACTTATCTTTAGGAAAGGTCTGGTCGAGATCGCCGGCGAGGCGAACAAACGTGGCGCGGCCTTCGATCAATTTATCGACGCGCAACTTTCGGGCAACGTCGCTGACCGCGTAGTTGAGCTTGGTCGATAGGAAGTGGATGATTTCTGGTTCCAGCTCGAATTTCTCTTGCCCCAACAGATACGAAAAGAAGGTGGCACCGTCTTCGTCGAAATACATCGACTCTTTGCAACTTGGACAAGAACGTTCAGGCAGTTTCATCGTCTTGATCACTTCGTGATCGCGATCGACTTGGAGCAAGACTCGATGTTCCGAATCGCAATAGTCGCAACGGAACGGAGCGTAGAACGAGAAGACCCGACCACCGCCGGCAAAGTTGCCAACCATGTTGAGCTGATCGACAACCTTTGGCGTGCACTCGATCAAAATGATCTTTTGCACTTGTTTGCCGACCGTGGTCACAAAATCAACCCACTCGCGAATACCGAATGAGGAAATTTTCTTCACGCCACCCAAGTCTAAGATCAGCGTTGCGGCTTTCACCGACGCTGCGAGTTTCTTGCCTTCGAAGCTTTCATCGACCGACCCGCCAAAGCGCAGGCACGCGATATCGCCATCCGCGAACTTATCAACAGTGAGTTTGGCATCGTTAGAACCAACTGGTGCGGGTTGGGCGCCGGCTGCGCTCGGCGCAGTAGATGTTTCAGGTTGCATCAAATAACTCCCTTAGGTTCAACTAGCCGGCAACGCTTTGACAAAGTGTCAAAGCTGCTGGTTAGCCTCGATTGTACAAGGGACGTTCCCGTCCCTTCTGCCGACGACGAGTCGCCGGCATTCAACCCACCGCGCGTTACTCGCGCACTTTTGCTTGGCTCATTCATTGGCCGTTCCTGGTTAGCTTGCAGCGACTAGCTCGCAAAAAAGTGCAGCGATTTTGCTGAGGTCCGAAACTCACGCAAGTTCAAGTCGAGTTCGAAGACTGCGGTAACTTCAGTTGCGCGGCCTTTGATCACGTCGAAAAACATAGCCGCTGCTGAATTGTGACACACCATCATGCCCAATCCAGCACCACCGTGACTTTGGTCCATTTCACCGCCGGAAAGGCCACGCAGTAAGCCTCCCACAACGTGGTTGCGTTGCAATCGCCCAAATGGATCTTTCACCTGTAGCGCCAGTCTGGTGCCATCCGTGCCTAACAACACAGTTGGCTGCTGCGCTGATGACAAGGTAATTTCAGCCTTGCGATCGGCCGCGTACATTGGATGCCCAGTTGCATCGACGGGGGCGTCGTACATCGCATTCATCAATAACTCATGGGCCAATTCACTAAACATTTCGCCAACTCGTTTAGGAGCCTGTAAACGCGCAATGAATTCTTGGACCTCGCCGACAGCGCGATCGCGATCTGCGGTGGTGCTCACTGACAATGACAACAGTTGTGCTCCCCAGTCGAGATACGCTGCGAACGGCGGCGAACCATCACCGAGTAAAATGCGACGCGCGGCCATCAATAATTCCCACGGCCGAGGTGGGCTTTCAAAATCTTTGCGGGCCAGGACGTGCGAGATCGCAGCGCAGTCTTGCATATGTCGCAAGCTGCGTTTGATTGGTTCGGCAGTCCATAACAAACCTCGCAAGCCGGGCCGATTCCGCAGCAGCTCGACGACAAGGTCGCCGTCGAATGCATCGGAACACAACAGGGTTGCACCAGGCAGCGCTGCAGCCAACGCGGCCGGATCCTCAACCAGCGTGGCCGTCGCCCCGATCGTTGCGAAGTGACGCGCAGCACGACGGGCCACTAATTTATTTCTTTCGAGGATAACAACTTGCATAACTGCGCCCGAGGCGCGTCGTAATACTATCACGGACCCAACAGCTTTCGCAGCTGCAAGTCGTGCTACGATGGGTGCAAATCAGATGCCGACTGTCATCAAAGGTGCGACGTTATCCTGCTACCCCGCTGCGCTCGTCACGGTGCTACTCGTCGCAATAGTCGATGTTGGTGCGATCGGTGAGGTGCAAGCTCAGCCCAACACTACAACGGCGGCGGCTTCGACTACCGGTGACATGGTTGCCACCGTCAAGACGGTTAGCTCGCGCACTGCGTTGACAAAGTTTTTGGTGGCCGACGCCGAACGCGCTGCAAAAGAGCGTAAGTGGACGATCGCGATACCTTACTACCAAGCCCTCGCGGCAGCCCGAGGTCCAGCTAGTGCCGAGGCGGCGCGCCTAGCCACACTGTGGACGCTCGGCGGGCAATTCGAATCGGCGGCGGCAGTGTGGACTGCTTTTGCGAGCGCTACATCGGATGCCAAGGCGCGCGGCGAAGCGCTCAGCGAAGTCACGCGCCTAACCGCGAACCCTGATCCTTTCGCCGATCGGCTCGAACTTGTGCCACTCGCTGCGCCTGCCAAAAAAGCTTTTACGTTCGGCCGCAAGGCTTTTGCGGCGAAGCAATACGGCGACGCATTGGTCTACTTTCACATGGGCTATTCGCTGGCCCCTGACCTACCAGGCTTCTTGCGGGAATTGGGCGCGACCTACGACAAGCTTGGAGCGCCCGAAAAAAAACGTGAGTTCTATCGCCGCTACTTGTTGCAACGGCCGTTCGGTACCAACGCAGATATTGTTCGTCGTGAATTGACCAACGCGAAAGAATCACTGGGCACCCTGCTGGTGTCCACCAGTCGGCCCTGTGAACAGTTATGGATCAACCGTCAGCGCGTTACCAAACTACCTTCCGTTGGGTTGTTGGTAGCACCAGGCACCTACAAGGGCCTGTGCTTCGCGCCTAAATACGAAATGGCACTTTTTGAATACGCCGTCGTCGAAGCTGGCAAACCCGCGTCGCTCAATTTTGCATGGACGATTGTCGTAAACAAACTCAGCAATCCTTACGGCCGAATTTCACTTGAAAACCCAAAATCTCCCGGCGTGATGATCGACTTAGGCATTTCCAGCAATGAAATCGGTGTGGCCGTACCACCTGACCGTCGTGCGCTCAAGATGGAAGTCAGAGACGACTTGGGCAGTCGCACCGAGAAGCGCACGATCAAACTTGAAGCTGGCCAACCGTTCAACGTTACGTGGTAGGGCGTTGCCTGGTAGTTGGATTTTGCGTCAACATGCGTACAGCCGCGCAGCCGGCAGTGATTGTGGTAGCCTGAGGCGTGGTTGCTGAACGGCCGTCGCAGGAAGGCAAAATGTCGATGGGTTCGCCAGGCGAGCCCGTGGCATTTGGTAAGCATTATCTGCTTGGCCTCATTGCCCGCGGTGGCATGGCCGAGGTCTATCGTGGACGCTACGTGCAAGAAGTCCCGCCCCGGCGTCAGCTCGCAGTAAAAGTAATGCGACCACAGCTCGCCCGCGAAGAGCGCTTCATCGACATGTTTCATCGCGAAGGCAAACTCGCGATGATGTTGAAGAATCGTTGCATCGTCGAAACCTACGATGTTGGCGAAGTCGACGGTCGACACTACATCACCATGGAATACATCGGCGGCCGGGATCTCACCCAAGTGCTGCGCCGTTGCCAAGAAACCCAGCAACGAATTCCGGTGCCGCATGCGGTGTACATCGCGGCGCGTATCGCCGAGGGCTTGCATTTTGCCCACAGTCTTGGCGCTAAAGACGGCCGCCCCCTTAACATTGTGAACCGCGACGTATCACCATCCAATGTCCGCTTGTCCTATGACGGCGACGTCAAGTTGCTCGATTTTGGCATCGCGCAGGCGCTCATGAAATTCACCAGCGAGATTGGCATTCTCAAGGGCAAATTCAGTTACATGTCGCCCGAACAGATTCGCGGCATGCCACTCGATGCACGCACCGACGTTTTTTCGGCCGGTATTATTTTGCACGAAATGCTGACCACCGAAAAATTATTTCGCGGCGATACCGAATTTGCGTTGATGGAAAAAGTTCGCAAAGCCGAGGTGCCGCCGCCTTCGAATTTTAACCGCCGGGTCAGCCCAGAGCTCAACGCAATTTGCCTCAAGGCCCTGGCTCGCGATGTTGCCGACCGTTACCAAAACGCCCAGCAATTGGCCGAAGCACTCGACGATTTGATTGCTGGCTATCGTTTTGACCCCAAAGAACTTCGGCAATTGATTCGCCACATGTTTCGCAAAGAATACGCCAAGGAATTAGAAGACGGCGAACAAGCGTTAAGTTCTCAGCCCGCGATCTTCGGTTACGCAAGTGCGGCTGCAGCTCATGCCGAACTTGCACCTTCGATTACCGAAGAACCACCAACATCACCCAATCTGGTGCCCGGAACATTACCGCCAGCCGAAGGCCCTTCGAGCCTACCGCACCACCCTGATGCCACCTCGCCTGCGAGTTTTTGGGGCTCACTGTTCAAAAAGCGCAAATAGCCACTGCATCGTGCCGCCACGGTGCTAGTTTTGACCCATGAGTTCAGCGAGTTCAACAACCACACCGAACGTGGGCGCTTCGCCTGGAATTCGACTTGCCGGTCATGCCGCCGCGCTCTCGGGCGGCGTGCTTGAATTGCTCGCAGGCGCAGGATCGTTCAAACGAGGGTTGCCACCCGAGCTCACAATCATGTTGCTGTTCACCGGCACCTTGACCCTGCTTCTCACGCACGCCTCGTTTATCAAGCGCAGTCGCGCTGCGTGGTCATTCTTAACCGTGATCTCGGGCGTGATGGCGCTTTGTACTTTGTTTGGGAGCGCGAAGATTCGCGGTGTCTTGGGCATCGGATTTGGCGCAGTGTTGTCCTTTCCGTTCTTGTTTGCATTTGCTGCAGGCATGCTCTCTACGCTTGGCTTGGATTACAAAGAATTCAATCAAGACGAAGAATCAGACGACAAGCACCGACGCGCTGCGTAATTTGCAAGCTTCGATAGCCGGGCTTATTTGTTGGCACCGCACTGCCCCCGCAGCGTCCAGGTCTCGTGATACGATTTTGCTCGGGTCCCGCATGGATGGTATTCGTTCCCCTGTTCACGACATCGTAAACTCGCTTTGGCGCTCATTGCAGGCGCTAGGTGCAACGGTAAAGCCGCGCGATGCAGAGCGTTGGGGCTTCGCAATACACGCAGCGTTGTCGTCGGCCGGACGTGAGTTTCACAATCATGACCATGTGATTGAGATTCTCGCCGACGCTGGGCCGATCGAATCGGTCGCCGCGCTTTATCACGATGCTGTGTACATCCAAGTGGATCAAGGTCCACCCAAAGCCATGCAACAGGATCTCGCCGGCTTGTTTGACATTGCCGCTGGCACCTATGGCGGCTGGCGGGTGCGTGACGACGCGCAAGTGTTAACACCGGAAGTGCTGCAAATCTTTGGCCGCAAAACCGGCGACGTCCTAACACCAAGCACTGGACTCAACGAACTGGCGTCGGCAATGGTGGCGTGGCGCCATTTGCATAACGTGGTTACCCGATCGCAAATTGTCAGCATCGTTGCCGCCATTGAGCAGACCATCCCGTTCCGGCAAGCGCCAGTTGAACAGTTGCGCAGCCGTCTGCAAACCGTGCTAGGGCCAAGTGTATCAACCCGCGAACTCGATGACATGGTGAAATGTGCAGTGCGAGTTGGCAACTTAGACGTCGCCAATTTTTCGTCGGCAAGCACTGCGGAGTTCCTTGAAAACACCTGGAAGTTGCTTCCAGAATCGAATCCTTCGCTGCATTTTCCAATGGTGTACTCGGTGGTCGACTACCGAATTGCATTACATCGCATGGAAGAATTTCTCAGCAACCTCGACCCCGCCCGGGTGTTTCACAGTTGGCAAGATGAGCCGGCCCCCGCCACGCTGGCCTTGTTACACCAGCGCGCCAGCAAAAATCTGCAAATCTCCGTCGAATACCTGCGTGCGAAACTATTCGCCATTGCCTTCATTGAAGCCATCGCCGAAGCAACCGGCGGCGATGTGCCGCTCGATTATTTTATGGGCGGCATCAAATCGTTGTTACGGCCACAAGTGCGGCGCATCGAAAGCTTCTTTCCTGTGCATAGTTTGCCAGCCAATCTATCGCCGGTCGGAGAGCTGCTCATTCTCGGCCGCGCCGCCGATTCCAGCTTTGACATCGCGCCGTCGCCGGTGGCCGGGTTTTTATACGCCACACTCGGTGAAGCAGAAATGCAGCGTGGTTTTTTGCTGGCGCGCGACATGTGGGCATCGCGCATTAGCTCGCAAGAGTTCTTGCGTACATTCACCACGGCGTCCGCCGCAATTGCTCAAGCAGCCAGCCATTTACTAGATACTCGGCAACCAGAGTTGCAACAACTCGCGCAAGAACTATTGATGTAACAGCGGCGCTGCAACCACTATGCTGCGGCGGCGCACGCCCCAATAGCCGATGCCCATGCCGCCCAAAATAACCGCCACGGCGATTAACTCGCGGCCACCGATGGGTTGGCTATGTTCACCTATTGCGTCTGCGATCAGCGCAATCACCGGAAACAAGAACACCAACGTGCTCATCGCTTTCATCGAAACTCGCTGTAACAGCCAAAAATACAAGACAAACGCCACCACCGAACCAGCGAGGGCTAAGTACAAAAGTGCGACAGTGGCACTCAGGCGATCGGGAAGCACCAAGCCACCACCGTAGGCGATAGCAAGCGGTGACAGTCCGAGCGCCGTGACCGAAAGAAAAATAGCTGTTGAGGTCACCGCGTGGACATCACTTGCCGTGCGTTTCACCAGCGCGCTGTAACAGGTTGAGCAAATCACCGAGCCTAACACCAGCAACACACCTAATGCCTGTGCGGTCGAAAATTGCAACTTGCCAAGAAACAACGCCGCCACACCAGCGAACGAAACCGCAGCGCCGAAAACATCAGTTGGCCACACTCGCTCCATCTTGGTAACGCCTAAAATACCCGCCAAAATAAATGGCTGGGTACCGTAAATCACCGCAGCCAAACCGCCGGATAGCTCTTGCTCGCCCCAGTACACCATGGTGTACGCCACGGCATCGAGTACGCCGGCAATAACCAGGAACAGCCATTGCCGTCGATTCGGCCAGCGACCAATCCGCCAAGCCAACGGCAGCAGCACGATACTGGCGATGCTGAAGCGCAGCACCAGCGCCATCAGTGTGTCGTATCCACCAGGGCCGATGCAGATCCGAATGGCCAACCACGTAGTGCCCCAAATCAACGCGCAGGCGGCATAGGCCGCGACGATTAGGAACATGCGGGCGCGGTATAGCAGAGTTCGGCGTGCCCAGCAGGAATCGAACCTGCGACCTACTGCTTAGAAGGCAGTTGCTCTATCCGGCTGAGCTATGGGCACGTACGGCGACAGATTGCATCAGAAGTGCGACGTACTCAAGCGTTGGCTATTTTGCTGCTGCTGTTTTTGCTGCACGAGCCGCTTTAGCTGCCGCACGTTCGGTTTCACGACGTCGTTCGAGATCGGCGGTGTTCCTTGCAGCCCGCACGCCAGCGATAAACCCTAAAAACATACCAATCATCAACACGCCCGGAATAAAAAGAATGTGCGCCGCCGGCATTATTTTGGGTCCTTGAGCGCCGACGCCAGATCGCTGCGCAGCCCGTCGATTTGATCACGCAACGACTTTTGCCGTCGCCAAAGGAACAACACAAACATCGCTGCAGCAATCCACATCACGGCGTATGCCATGATGACGTGACGCTGATTTTTGGCCACCCGCGCGCCGGCTTCAATTTGAATGCTTGCGAATTTCTCTTGGGCTTTGGCCAGTTCAACGACCCGCTTTTCATCAAGCACACGCAGCAAGTCTTGGGCAAACTGCGGGTCGGCGTTCATCGCAGCGGTACAGGTCGCGCGCAATTGGCTAGCGCTCGGCACAGCTGGTGTAACTGGCTCGGTTGGCATTGCAGTCGGCGCCGGCGCTGCAACATTGGCGACGGCCGAACCCGAACCCGAACCCGAGGCCGCAACCGCTGAGCCACTGCCCGACTGCGCACGCGCAACCGAAACCTGAACCAAGCCAAAAAATAAAACGAACAGCGCTTTGTTCATTACAGTACTCCTGCATCCATTGCGCTTTCGCGCAGTTCTCGCAGCTCACGCTCAGCGCGTGCACTGTGAATCCGACTAATCAGCAACGCCAAAAACCAAAAGAAAAACGTGAGGACGCTGCCCCAAAAAGCCAGCTTCATGTCGATGCCCAGCGTCGCGACAACACCTTCACGTCCGGCTTGCGGATGATTGTCTGATTTTTCGACCATGAAATAAATGAATGGAATGCCAACACAACCAAACACCGCCAGCCCTGCCGCTAACCGGTCCGCCGCGGCACCGGCAAATCGCCGCACAATTACGTACGCCACAAGCACCAACCAAAGCAGCAGCGACATGGTCAACCGCTTTTCCCATTTCCACCAAACGTCCCACGCCGCTTTGGCCCAAATCGAACCAGTGATCAGCACGACGATGCCAAACATGACGGCAACTTCAGCACCCGCAATCGCCACGTCGTCCCATTTGGCAGTGCGTTTTTTGAGAAAAACCACCGATGCAAACCCGCACACGAAGACCGACAAAAACAGCATGAACGCATTCGCGACATGGAAGTAGAAAATCTTTTGATTAAAGAACAACACGTCGGCAACCGGCGTGACCACGAACACCATCCACACGCAGACAGCAAAGCCAACGGCCGAGAGCAATGCGCAGGTAGGAACAATCCAAGAATGGCGGGTCTTATTCATTCGATCACCAACGATTCAAACAACCATAGAGATAATATCAAGAACACACCATCATACGCCGCTAGCAAGGAGATCCAATACCAAGCTTTCACCATGTTGGGGTTGCTAACGCACAGACTTAACGTCGCATTGGTTGCGGCAAAAAACAGTGGAATCAAAACCGGATACAAAACAATGGGTAGCAGCACGTCGCGCGACCGCACGCGCAGCAGGGCAGCTGCGAACACGCTGCCGACGACACCAAAACCCAAGGCACCCAAGATCAACAGCACCGCTAGCGGCAACGGATGGTCGAGCAAGCGCGCACTGGTGAGGAACAAGCCAAACAGCGGCGTGGCGACGGCAGCCACCACCAAAATCAACAAGGTAATCGCGATGGCTTTGCCGATAAAAACCGCCAAGCGCGGCGCTGGCGACAACAACAACGCGCGCATCGTGTCGTCTTCGCGCTCCCGGTCAAATGCGCGGCCAAGGCCAATCGTGCCTGCGAAAGCAATGGTTGCCCACAGCATCCCTGGCGCCATGCGCTCGTCGACACGACCATCGCGGGGCAACGCAACCGTAAAGATCACGACCAACAGCGCTGCAAAAAACACGGCGGTGTAGAGAATCTCGCGGCTGCGTAGTTCAACCAAAAGGTCTTTGCGCAACACAGTCATGGCGCAGCGCAACGTGTTCATGACGCGGCATCTTTGCTGCGATCGCGTTCACCGTATTGATGGTAGGCATGCTTGAGTTGGCCGTAGTCAAACCCAGCGAGGTCATCGCATCGCGCTTCATGCACCAACGCGCCGCGCCGCAACACCGCTACGTGATCGGCAATGCCACCAATAGCCTCTAAATCATGGGTCACGATAACCAACATCGCGCCACGCGCTTTAAGTTTGGCGATGGTTGCGCCAAGCGCCATCGCACCGCCTCGATCTAGACCGGTAAATGGCTCATCTAGCAACACCAACGAAGGCTCGGGCAACAACGCCCGCGCTAACGCCAACCGTTGCATCATGCCGCGCGAATAGGTTTTGGCGATGCGTTTTTGCGCCTTGGGTTCTAAGCCCACTTCGTCGAGCAGCGCGCTGATCTTCGCTGCCGCATCGGCAACACCATACAACTTCGCAAACAATTCAAGATTTTCGATCGCCGACAAGTCGCCGTAGCAAAGCGAAGCATGAGCTAACAACCCAATCGCTCGGCGCAATGCGTCGTCATGGCGAGCCCGTTCATCGCCGCGAAAATACGTTATGAAACCACTGCTAGGCGTCACCAGCGTCGATAACATCCCCAACAACGTGGTTTTGCCTGCGCCATTGTGCCCAAGCAGCGCACACGCAGACCCGGCTCGCAATTCGAGGCTGACATTGGCCACTGCACGCTCGTAGCCAAAACGCTTTGCAACGTTGTCGATGACGATCCGTGACAGATTCATAGTGCTAAAGGCTAGTTGCCTTCCCACACCTGTTCGAGCGCCGCGACGAGTGCAGCCCGTCGCGCTGGGTCGGCGCCCGAGCGATCCAATTCAACAAGTTCATCGAGCAAGGCTTGCCGTTTCGCTGCCCGATCGGAATCTCCGCCATTGCCAGCTTTCGCGGCTGCGGGTTTGGTGCGCGTCAACATCGCAAACCCAACGCCGAGCACCAGCACCGATAACACCAACAAACCAACGAGCCGTGGTGCCCAGATCTTCCACGCCGGGACCGCCGGAAAACCATGAATGGTCATGATCATGGCTTGCTTCGGCATGATGGAAATTTGCGGCAGCACGTAGAAGCGGCCCTGCGCGGTGTTTTGAAAGCTGCCCGTTGCTCCAGCAGGCAGACTAACGTCAATGTCCGTCGGGGCTGCGATTTCGATGCCACTTTGGAACGAGCCGAGCGGTAAAGCCCAGTCCCATTTCATAGTGCCTCCATCAACCGGCACCGAGAAGCCGCCATGAAACTTGCGCCCTCCTGGCGGAATCGGCCGCAAGATGCGAAAGCCCTTACCTTTGTCGACGCTGACCTCGTTCTTATCCTGATCAGCCAAAATGGCCCCAGTGTGGCCATATGGTAACGGAATCACCAAGCCGTCGATCGTCGATCGATACGGCGCCCACGAGTAGTTGGTGATCTCAAATCGCCCTTGCACACCCAACATGCGGTCTTCAACTTCGCCGTGCAAACTAAAGGAAAACAGCGTGCGTGGATAAATAAACAACGTCACACTCGTGCCGCGATCCTTTACGATTTGAAACGGCAGCGAACGGTAACGTTCATTGCGCATGTTAGTCTCGGCGTACACGATGGACCCAACGGGTACTGCCGATGCATCGATCTGTGCCATCGGATTTGGATCAGCAGCACCCCAGGTGAAGCGAAAACTCACCGTGCCACCCGAGGTCATTACATCGAACGGTGTCGAAGAAATCTTCTTGCCGTTCACTGTCGCGCTCGCGATCAGCTTGCCACTCGGAATATTGCTGATGCGTACGCTGCCGTCGGTAGCCGTATCAGCTTCGATCGGCGCGAAGGTGGCGCGTTGTGGTTGTGATGGATCTGCTTCAATGGTGACCCGAATACCCGCCAACCCGGCCGCGCCTTGCGTACCTTGAAGCCCAACCACGCGAGCGTCGAGAGTGTTCTTGAGCAACCCCGGCTGAGCAACGAATGCCGACGTGCCGTCTGTGTCTTGGGTGCCCGTAGCCATAGCACCGGTTGTGGTCGCAACCGCCTGGCCGGTGCTGGCATCAACTAGTTTCACTTCACCGATGGCATCGGGTGCGCCGGCAAAAGCGACCAGCACTCGACCGGCAGCCACGGCGGTGTCTTGTTTTTCAAGATTCGTAAGATCATCTGCCGGTGGCGCTGTAGATTCCCGCTTTTCACCCGACAGGATCAAGCGTACACCCGCCATGCCGTCGACTTGGATTGGCGCCGACATCGTGCGGTCGAAAAATCCACCGCGCGCTAACAATGCCATCGCAAAATACGAGGTACCGCCGGTCTTATCTAGCCCTTTGAAAACTACCCGCCCGTCAGCGTCGGAGACTTCGTGCAGCACCACGATTGAATCATCGGCACTGTAGCCAACCAAGTGCACAAGGACACCCGCTGGTTTGGTGGCGTCGGTAAGACTGTCGTAGGCCAATCGCACGGTAACTTGGCCGCCAGGATCGGCTTGTTCTGGACGTGGCCGCCCCGAAAGCTCACGCGGCTGCGGCATACCTTGCCCGCCGGCGACAGGCCCTGCTGCACCCGATGCTTCGGACGGCGCGCTCGCGGTAGCCGCGCTGCTTCCACTACTGCCCCACGGCACGGTGCTAAGCATAACTTTAGTGCCGCCACTGGCTGGCACTTGAAATTGCTGGGATGTAATGGATTTTCCATCACCGTCGGTGATCGATGCCTGCACCGTGGCCCCAGGTGGCAATTTGACAAACGTTGCTCGTCCACTTTCGTCGGTGCGAGCAATTTGCGCTGCACCGTTGACCGAAAGGGTGACACTCGTACCGGGAATATTTTTGCTGAGCGCACCTGCCACGATGCGAACTGTGACTGTACCTAACGGCAACTCACTCGTTGGCAGTGGCCGACCGATAGCCTCCGCTGGTTGCGCATGTACCGCAGGTGATACAGGTACCAGCGCAACAGCACTAAGGACAGCCACAGCAGCTAAACAGGCTTTGATTTTCACGGCGCGAGCTCCTCAGTTTCAGTACCTTCAGATGACGTTGGCGCCACCGCTTGCAGTTCAACCTGCGGTTCAACTGTAGATTCAACCTTCGCTTGGACCGGTGCGGTCACCACTGCGACGTCGCCCTTGGCCGCAACGGCTGGCCCCGACGGCTTGTTTTTCTTGCCACGTTTCGCAGCTTGCGCCGCTTTATTTTCGGCACGCGCCGATTTGCCGAGCACTTCGACCCGGGCTTTGATTTCGAGCTCAATTTGATCGCGTGCCGACGCTGGACCTTGCGCTTGCGCCATGTCTATCGCCTTAATTACTTCAATAGCGCGAGCTCGGTACACGGCGATAATCTCATGTGCGTCAGCGGCGCTTTGTTTGCCCATCTGATGGTCGAACTCAACCTCTTTGATCGCTTTGAGCATCGCGCGTTTTTCGCGTTCCAATTCTTCGAGTTTGCCAATCGGCCGCCACCAAGGGTCGGAGCCGTCGAGTTCCGCGGTCGCCGCTGCGCCGGTGTGCCACAAGAAATACACAGCTGACACCACTGCCAGCCACCCGAGTTGCAGCATCACCACCGGTGCCGCAAAACGGTAGCGATTGCTCCAGGAAATGAAAACCCAGCCAATGATTACCACCGCCGCATAAACGCCACGCCTGATCCAACGCATTGGATCGCGAGCGAACGGTACGGGCACCGTGACTTGATAGACAATCACTTCAGGTAAATCCGCAACATCGCCCGGCGCGACATCGGCGGACGTAACGTTAGTCGACGTTTGCGAGCTCATCGTCCAATTTTTCTGCGTAGGTTTCGTCTTCGGTCGAACTTGGTTTGTTGTCGATCGTGGCTTGGCGGCCTCGAACCAACCAGGTCCGCGCCACAAACACTAACAAGCCAAGCCCACCAACGGCCGCCAACACCGGCACCATCCACGCAGCTTTATTGCGTGGGGTCGCTAGTACTTGTTCGTTGCCATATTCTTTCACGAACGATTCCATCACCTCCGCTTTGGCCCGTTCGCGGCCGGCTTCCGTGCTCAAATTGTAACCAGCGATGCGTTGCTGAACTTTTTCACGTTCATTGGCAGCGTAGCCACATTTGCATTCAAACACGGTCTCGCGCTGACAGCCGCCGCACATGCAGATCAATTCTTTCATGATCGTTGCTTCGGTATCGTTGTGCGGTCGGAATTTATGGGCAAAGCCCTCGCCATCGCCCATGCCTGGCCCGGTGTCATGTTCGGCAGCTTGCGCCAGTAGAATTGGACCAGTCGCATCCTGCGTGGACGCAGCGGGCAACTCTGCGGCGCTGGCACCTTTAACCAACCCTACCGTAAGTGCCCCGAGGATCAACACCAGCATGGTGACATCGGCCGCTCGGCCTAAGCGTGTGCGTGGCCGTGGTGACAAGGCATTAACGACACTTGCCGGAA
>JAYWHS010000737.1:0-2887 GCA_043777635.1 Kofleriaceae bacterium
GTGGGTTGATTGTCGTCGTCGAGCGCAGCGGATCTGCCCGCATGGGTGCGGCGACCGCGTTGATGGTAAAACACGATTGCGCTCCACGACGGGTGATACAGCCCTTCTGTGCCTCGACTATCGAGCGAACGCCGCTACCCTTGCTCCATGATCGTCGTGCCAACGCTACGTAGTCCCCGTCGCGCGATTGCGGCCCGTGCATGCATCGGTGCCGCTTTGATTGTGGCGTCGTCGCATCCGGCTTCGGCCGACGTGCCTTCGCCAACGGCGGCACCTGCCGCTAGCTCGGTGGCCCAACCCGATGCCGCGCCGGTGCTGGTCGAGTCGCTTGCGGGGGAAGCGTTGCAAAATTTGCCCGTAGTACCAACCGTGGCCTTGGTGGTCGCGCCTCATGAACCCGACGACGATCGCGGCAAGCTAGGAATTTTGGCGGATGTGAAACGCATCGTGTTGGCCGAAGAAGGCAACGGCTGGGTGCTCGACCGCGTTGCCATTACTTCCATGTATCCGGTGGTGTTGCAGACCGTGTGTCGCGCCAGCATCAGCGCCCGGCAGGCAGCGTTACGCGATTTGGTGGCGCAACAACTGCGGCTCGGCGATCCCAAAACAATTTTCGAACGTCGTGGTTCGCTAACCTCCGAGGTAGAAGC
This sequence comes from Kofleriaceae bacterium, assembly GCA_043777635.1. Lineage (GTDB taxonomy): Bacteria > Myxococcota_A > Polyangia > Haliangiales > Haliangiaceae > JABFXX01. Next base: position 651 of record JAYWHS010000737.1, read on the forward strand.
AGCGCTACATGTCCAACGCATGCATGCCACCTTGCAAAGCGTGGTCGACGGTGCAGCTGCGGATTGTCCGTTCTATATCCGTCCGCAGCGCGGCTACGATGGACGGCAGACCGATCGCAATCGCATGACGCTAAGCCTGGAAACTGGTGGCCTGGTGCAGTTTCGTTACACCAACAGCGAAGTAAGTTACGGCGGCGGTGGTGGGCTGAGAATTTTACCCGGCTACGGCTTTGGCCGAGTCTCGTTGCTTGGCGGTATTGAGTTGTCCGGCGGTGCGATGGTCAAAGCCACCGACACCTCCAAGTTTGTGTTGAACTATTTCCCGGCGGTGCCGGTGGTGGTGCGGTTGCGCGGCACCATGTGGCACGTCGATGTCGAAGCGGCCGCCGTCAGTTTATTGCAAGGCGACAATACCAACCTAAGTTTTGGCGGGCGACTGGGCGTTGGTATTGGCATCTCCGCGCTGCGCACGCGTTTCATCATTCCATGGGCCGGCATCGGCATCGCCTACGAATACTTCGCCGAATCAGGCGGCCGGCCAGCTGCGAGTTTTTTGCGCGGCGGCTTCCGTTTGGGCTTTCAGTGGGCGCCGTAGTTACTTGAAACGATAGTTAACTTTGATTTCATCGAGTTCGATTTGATCCCAGCCATCACTGGTGATGGTGACGCGATACTGCATTGCCGGCCCAACGTTGCGCAGCGCCATGCCGGGAGCCAGCGGTTGCCAGGTCGCTTGCGCTAGGCCCGCGATATCCGCAGCAAAGCGACATTCGATCACCACCGTGGCACCCGGAGGCAATGCAGCGTGGGGCTTGACCTCAACGTTGGTTACGCCGATCAGGCCAGCCACGTTGCGTGGTGCCGATTGAAACGAGAATTCAGGCGCAAAGGGGGGATTGGCACCGCCGATGTATTCGATGGCTAAAAAGCCCTGGCGAAAGGCCCCGGGAATGTTCGCCACATCGTCAGCGCATTGCAATTTCCAGGTCGTCGCTCCATTCGGGTTTACTAGCAGACCGGCACTGCCTTTGAGGTTGCTATTGAACTCGGTGCGGTTGGAGCCACGGCGCGGTCGCCCGAGTGCCTCTCTGGTGTCGTCAGGCCTAATCACATCGCAGGTTAGATCTGCGGGCCGCGGATGTTGGTTAAAGTATTCGGTGTACAGCGACACGATCTTGGCGTTGGCCGGTGCCGCTAGGTTCATGCTTACGAAACCACTGCCACCATCGGCAATGACCACGGAGCCAGGGTTGCCGTAGTCAGCCACCAGCCGGCCATGGCGCAGCACTGGTCGCACCATCGCCACCGGCACGATGCCGAGCGCCACGTCAGTTGGTGCCGCGACTAAACGAAGTTCGATGCCGGCGCTGCCCAATGACCACTCAGCGTAGTCGACTACAATGTCATGCCAGCCGGTGTCCAACGAGCGCGGCGCAATGGCTGGCGCATCACCCCATTGGCCGCCCACCAGATCGCCGTCGAGCCACACTCGGCGTGCGCTGCCGTTATCATTGACGATCAAATCAAATTGGTAGTCGCCGGCTACCTCGATCTTAATTTGTGCGCTGTAGCGCACCATGAAGCGGTTAGGGTCATTCGCATTTACGATGTCGGCGTCCGGTGTGCCAAATTGCCAATCTTCGTCGAGTGCGCCTAGATCGAGCGTGGTTGCAAAACGGTCTGTAGGTAGGTACTGACTAAAGCCCTGCACATGCCAACCGCGCAGCGCGCCTACGCTACTGCGCAGCTTGGTTGGCGGCACGACGGCACCGTCGATGCGAAAAATAAATTTCGAGTCGATGATGTTTTCGCTGACCACTGCCCGGATCGGGTACCAACCAGAACGCGGCACTTGCATCGACGTGTTGCCGTTGCGGTCGAATTTCGCGTCAATAACCGGTGCGAATCCGTTGCCCAGATCGATCTCGACAAATCCCATGTCATCGGCGTCGAGGAACAGTGGGTGGGTGCCAGCGCTCAGTTCGATTTCGCCGTCATACACCACCGAGAATTCGTCGTTGTTGCCTCGCAGATTGAGGCCAAGCGGATGACCCAACGACCAGTCTTCTTCGAACGCTAGATCAACGCGTTGGCCGCGTGGCAACGTGTTGCCGATGGCGGTTTGCACCGCAGCCCACGAATCCGTTTCAGTGGCGAGCAACAGGCTATCATACGAGGTGGCATGCAAGCCGCCGTAGGCAAACCCGTCGCTTGCTACTCGGCCACCGTCATCGAGT
>JAYWHS010000738.1:0-2886 GCA_043777635.1 Kofleriaceae bacterium
ATGACTGGCAAAACCTTGGCCGAGCTTGGCATCCGCGAAGTTGAACCGCGCCACACCTCAGTCAAAGAAGTTGTCTTTCCATTCATGAAGTTTGAAGCCGTCGATACGCTGCTGGGGCCGGAGATGCGCTCCACCGGTGAAGTCATGGGCATCGACACCGATTTTGCCCGGGCCTTTGCCAAAAGTCAGCTGGCCGCTGGCATGAAGCTGCCGATCGGGGGCACCGCGTTTTTGTCTGTCCGGGAAGCGGACAAAGTACACATCGTGGCCATCGCCCGGCGCTTGCAATCCTTAGGCTTTGAGTTGATGGCCACCCACGGCACCGCGGCGCGGCTGCGCGATGCCGGGCTAGCGTGCCAAGGCATCAACAAAGTGCTCGAAGGTCGACCGCACTGCGTCGATGCGATGGATAATCGCGAAATCCACTTTGTGATCAACACGACCGAAGGCTCACAAGCCGTGGTCGACTCGGCCTCCCTACGCCGAGCCGCGCTGACCAACGGCATTGCCTACTTCACGACCCTGCGGGGTGCCAAAGCCGCGCTCGAAGCCATCGCCGTGCAAAAACGTGGCGACTTGCGCGTTGCGTCCCTGCAATCGTACGTGGCCGTTCCGACTACGTAGTGCTTCGTCTCATTTAGATTGCAGCGAGGGCATTGCCGAAGCGCGAAAATGAGCGCCCTTGCAAGCTGCGGCAAGGTGCGAATTACCCAAGCGGCACCACCCGGACACCCGCTAGGCTGCCAAGCAAACGCACGTAGTCAGCATGCGCATTCGCAGCGCGACCAGGCAGCGCATTGCTGCCCCAGATTACAGTAAGGGTATTGACCGTGCCAGCGTGGGTCTTGGTACGTTGGGCGTCTTTCACGGGTGTTCCCGCTGGACCTTCGCGATCGCACAACGCCAGCAGGCCGCTTGCATCGATGGTTTGCCCCGACGGGTTAAATATGTAGCTGGTGGCATCGGGCAGTACTTTGATCGATAAGCCATCAGCCACGCTGCCTTGCAACAGATCGAGGTCCAACAAACTGATCGGCAGTCCACTATGTAGCGACACCGCGTTGCACACATCGACCAACGCATTGATGCGAGGAAAGCGTCCCTCTGCGAACGCGGCAACCAAATATTCCGACGCCGGCTTGCCGCGACCTGACGGCTTGTAGCCGCCGTGGCGCAACAGCGCGCGAACACTTGTCCGCACCGCGTCGGTGACCACAGGATGCGAACCTGCAGGGTCAAGCGCCGCTTCAAGCGCATGGCTGACCTCAAGTGCGCCGGCCGCAGTATCGCTGTGCGTCACAAAACAAACGGCATCAAGGTATGGGTGCGGCGCAATCTCAAGCATGCGCCGAGGTTACACCAACCCTCGCAGCAGCAAAACCATCGATCAAGATGTAGGCAAACCTCGGGCGAATCCTACGTGTCCCCACTTCACTGCTGACGTACGCAACGGTGCGGCCAGCGGCGCAGATGTAGAATCAATCAGCACAATTCCACAGCGTCCGGTTGTCCGCAACTCGGACATTTGTGGCCCAATCCCGGACAACGCCGGACACCTCGCCGACGTGTAGGTGCAGAAATTATCGGGACTTAGCTCGCAAAGTGCACTTGGAACGGTTCGTGCTGAAGGTGTCAGCAAGGGACTCGCGCACTTGGGCACGGGCACATTGATGAGGAAAAACGGTATGCGTAAACTTCTCGCTCACGTTCTAGCATCAGCATCACTTGCACTACTGGCATCTTGCCAACTAGCCACCGGCGATGCCACGCCATCGCAACCTGATGATGGGGCGGAAGACACCGCACCTGAAATAGCCGGCCAACAATCACCAGGGTCGAGCGCGCTCAACCAACGTGGCTGCGGCGTTGTCGAGCCCACCGCCGAACGTAAAGTACAAATTGAAAACCAAGTGCGCGCCGCCCTCGCCGCTCAGCGCACTGATATTACCGCAGCGCTCACCCCCACTGTGATCAGCGTGTACTTTCACGTCATCACGGCTGGCACCGTCGGCGATCTAACACAGTCTCAAATCACGTCGCAAATCAGCGTGCTCAACGAGGCCTATGCCAACACCGGCGTTTCGTTCGCTTTGACGTCGGTTGATCGCACCAGCAATGCAAGTTGGTACGCGGTCTCGCCGGGCACTGCGGCAGAAACCGCGATGAAAACTGCGCTACGTAAAGGCACCGCCAAAGATCTTAACCTCTATGCTGCCAACATCGGCGGTGGGCTGTTGGGTTGGGCAACCTTTCCGTCGGACTACAGTCGTAACCCCAAGCTCGACGGCGTAGTGATGTTATCGGCATCGCTGCCAGGTGGCTCAGCCGCCCCGTACAACGAAGGCGACACCGCAACCCATGAAGTGGGCCATTGGCTTGGCCTGTATCACACGTTCCAAGGTGGCTGCAAAAACACCAACACCAGCGGCGACATGGTCCTCGATACACCAGCCGAGCGATCGCCAGCATACGGCTGCCCGGTTAGCCGTGATTCGTGTACGACCAAGGCTGGCCTCGATCCAATCAGCAATTTCATGGACTATACCGACGACGCTTGCATGTTCGAATTCTCGGCAGGCCAAGTTTCGCGGTTTGGTGCACAGTGGACGACCTATCGTAAAAACAAATAGGACGGCATCAGCGGCCGCGCCGATGCTGCTAGTTATTCAGCCAACGCGTTGGCCACCACATGTAAGATCATCGGAGGCAATTTGCCGTGCAAGCGCACGACGTTGCCATCGCGGCGCACCGCGACATTGATTAACTCGTTCGAAGCACCCAGCATCGTCGCCAATTGTTTTTTGCCACTGGCTTCTAACGCCTCGGCATCAGCGACGTTGCGGGTCTCGGCGCTCAGTTCAACAACGACTTTGCCCACGGGTAGTG
>JAYWHS010000739.1:0-9828 GCA_043777635.1 Kofleriaceae bacterium
TTGGCGGTGTTGCCGTCGTCGCACGCTTCGCCAGCCACGCGCATGCCGTCACCGCAGTCACATGCATCACCAATTCGATTGCTGTTGGCATCTTCTTGGATCGGGTTCACGGTGGTCGGACAGTTGTCAACCGCATCTAAAATGCCGTCACAATCAGCGTCGTTGATGTCGATCGCGATCAGCGTTGCCGTAATGATCTGATCGCCGTCGCCCGTGAAACGAACATTGAGCTTGCCCGACGTGTCGAGCATACCAGTGGAGAAAAGTTCATCCGATAGCCGGCTGTCGTTGGTAATGCCGGTGTTTGGCTCCGCGTTTGGACTATCACCAGAAAGCCCAACCAGTTTGTTGTCATCGTCGTAGCCGAACGAACCGCTGGTGATCAACGAGTTGAAGTCGGTATCCGGGCCACACGGGCCAATGGAGGTACCGGTCGATACAAAACCCGGTGCACCATCATCACGACCGCCGACCGTGGTCGATAACGTCGTGAAGGAAGCATTGTTGCCAGGCTTAAATTCGATTCTGCCGTTTTGTTCATTTGCGCATTCGAACATTTCAGAAAACGAAATCACAGCGTTTTTAGGCGCGCCGCCGCAGGTTGGAATGCCCGTAACATCAAACAGCACCGTCGGCGCAGCCACCGACGTAACCGCAAATGTCGGTTGATACGAAATGTGGCGAAATTGCGGATGATTGACATCGCGATACACCACGACGATTTGTTCGCCGCCGAGCCCAGCCAAACGAGGAATGGTGGAACCGCGGTAGAACGGGTCAGCATCGCCGCGTTCTTCGATGGAATACTTGCCCGAACCGGTTATGCCAAACCCGTTGGTGACGTCGTACACGAGGTACTGCCTCGACGCGGCATCACCGTCGACTTTCGGCGCACTCGACAGCAACACATTATTGAGCTTGACCGCTAACGCAGGATCGCTGGCAAAACCCGAGACGAATTTCGAATACACCGTTAGGTAGACCTTAACGATCTGGGCCCCAGCTGGAATTTTTACCTCAAGGTCCTTGCTGGCTCGCTGGAACTCAGCCTCTGTCTTGGGTGGATCATCGCTGGTGCCGTTGGCATTGAGGCGCGTGGTGGCAACCCCGGTCGCATCTGTCGACACGCCGCCTTGAATACAACCGCCGGCTTTAAGCCCAGCGAAGCTTGTTGTGTTTAGTGGTGAACACGCTTGTGCGTGAGAAGTGCGTTCTGCCGTGACTAACGCACATGCGGCGCTGACAACCAAGACAACGTTGCGAACTAGTGAAACCATGGGCGATCGGTATCAGACAATCCACCTCCGACGCCAGCGACAAAACGGGTAAGCGTGGGAGATGTGGACGAAACTATTGTGCTTTTTAGCGCAATTCTACCCGTGGAGAGTCCAGCGGGGGGGCCTGAACAACGGCCTCGCAGGTTCTGGCACGTCGCTCGACGATGCAAACCCGTGAGCTAGTCCTGCTTCGAAAAAAATCGACCGTCCCACACAAACGATTCAAGCCACGGTCCCGCTTGCGGCTCGTCGGTGTTGCGCCGCGTGACCACAAGTTTGTTGCCAGGCGTGCCCGCAACGTGCGGGCCTACAATGGGCTCGACCATGAATGCAGCAATACTGCCATGGCCAGCTAACTTGCCGCCTTCGACGCGGCCGAGTGGTGTTGACTTGTCGGCGGTGAACACAAACAGCGTATCAAAGCCTTCGTCGCCGCGATCACCAGGCTGATAGTCGAAGCGCACGATCGCTTCTTCCTCGCCATCGCCGGTCACGTCAGCAAAGACCGGTGCCGATAGGGTCAGCCGCTCGACGGCACCGTTGCCAATCACCGCTAGATATCCGCGATCAACGACCGCAAACGGCAACTCGCCTTCACCTTCCATTAAGGTTACCGAATATTTGCGCGTGCCCCAGTCGATCGAGCGCACCGCGCTTGCTTTGGGCGTCGTTGCACTAGCTTGTGCCCCGGTCGGCGCGCCCGTAGCATTCCCCGTTGGCGTCGAGTGACCGCAGGCTGCAAACATCAACCAGGCGATCGCTCCAACATAACGTGCGGCACTCGTCATTGCATGATCTCATCACGTCTCGCGCTGAATCGATACAGCCTGGCCGTGTCACGTTGCAAAAAGAACCAAAGACGCAAGCTAATCATTCGTAACAGTTTCGACGATCATTCTGCGAGTTTACCGCAGCATGCGCACACCACCAGACCGCCGCTCATCACACCATGTAATCGATGCACCTGGCGTAGTCGACCGGTTCGCCTGTCCATTTTGATGCGTTGGTCTTGGCCGTGATAGCAAGTGCCGCGTGAGCATCCTGCAACGCCGCGAGACCATGTTGCGCCGCAGTGTTGTCCGGCGTTGTGCGCGCTGGATGTGCTTCAATGAGGCGATTGCGGTGGTCGAAAAAATCCCAGCCATTGCTACCGTCGGCTTCAACCCGACAGCCGCCTTCGTGCAACAGCGTGTGATGAGCGCTACACAACAGCATAAGATTCGACAACGCTGTTTCGCCGCCGTTAGCCCAGTGCTCAATGTGATGACCATCGATGTAGCGGCTGTGCGTGCACCCTGGAAACCGGCATGTGCGATCACGCAGACGCAATGCTCGCTTGATTGCGGCTGGTATCGTGCGAGTTTTGCGACCGACCGAAAGCGGCACGCCATCCGCATCGACATGGGCGACCACCACCCCAGCGTCGCAGCACAAGCGGCGCGCCGTTGCCGTCGCAATGACTTCGCCGTCGACCATCATCGCAAGATCGGACGGTTCCGCTGAACCGTGCAACCCAGCGTGCGGAACTGTAATGATAATTTCGATCGGCGTGCGCTGAGGTCGGCCTCCACGCACGCAATCCTGAATAATTTCCATAAACGCATCGGCACGTTGCCTGCCACGATCGGCCGACGTTGACGCTTTTGCGGTTGGCGGTGTACCGAATGAGCGTTCCGCGGGAGTCTGTGCAGCCTTCGAATGTTGCTCGGGCGACGGTTCGGCGGATCGCGGTTCCGCGGGAGTCTGCGCAGCGTTCGAATGTTCAGCGCGCGTCGGTTCGGCGGATCGCGGTTCCGCGGGAGTCTGGTCGGCGCGCGTCGGTGCTGCAGGCGACGGTTCTGCAACCAACGAATTCGCAGGTGCTAATGCTGCACCTGCTTTCGCGATCCCAGCATTGAGCGCCGCCCAAACGATCGCCGCTTCATCGCTGGGCAGTACCACTTCAAACTTCACCATGCCGTTGTCGAGAGTTCGCCGAGTCACCGTGCGCTGCGCTGCAACATGTGCCGCTGCCACCGCTCCCGCCATTGCTCCGGCCTCCGACCCGTGCGCTTGATCATACGCTTGAACATTCTGATACGAACGACACAACGTATCCAGCTGCGACGCCGGCATATGCTTGGCGTACTCAACCCAAAGTTTTTCGTTGTCAGCCGTCGCCACTCGCGAAACAGATCTGGCTTGCGAGTACGACATCGCACCTCGCCGCAATTCCTCGTCGATCAGCGGCAGTTCTGCCAACCTGCGTGCAACTCGCACTCGCTCACGAGCTGTACGTAAATCCCAGCCCACCCGCCATGCTAACCAATGTGCACATGACAACGCGCCTTGTACATGCCAGCCCGAGGCACTATCAAATTCTCGAATCGCCGTTAACAGCCGATGCATTGCAGCGTCGATATGCGCTGACATTTCAGCGATTTGATTACCCAGCGCATCGACATCGATCGCCACCTTCACCTTTGTACCTCGTTCCATAAAAACACTCTATCACCGGTTTTTTCGACGTCACCGCTGCCTCACTGCGCTGGGAAACACCAATGAAACAAAAAATATCCGCCAACCCAGCCGATCGATCCGTGTCGCCCACACCGCAGCCTTGAACGAGCGTTTCACTCGCTACTCATAGGCACAGCAATTTTTCGCTTAAAAATCACGTCAACATAAATCGAAAAATATTTCACAAATTCTTGCAATAGAGCATGTCCGAAAACCGGACATAACTTCATAACTGCCACTGGTATTCCGGCACCAGTCTCCGGCATCAAATACCCGCGACGCGACGGCGGCGCATCAGGCTACGCGCGAGCACAAACCTCTACGGCCGCGCGGCCAGCCGCACAGCACTCGTTCAAGCTCCACCTCGCTCCCTCCGGAGCCTCTGTGAGCCGACCGTTCACCCTACCGTTTCCTCACCATCCATTCATCCACCCACCCACCGTTTTTCGAGCCCGGTTGTCCGAGTCCCGCGTGCCGAGTAAACTACGTCCGACGCGGCGGCGGCGCATCAGGCTACGCGCAAGCACAGACTTACGCGGCCGCGCGGCCAGCCGCACAGCACTCGTTCAAGCTCCAACTCTCTCCCTCCGGAGCCTCTGTGAGCCGACCGTTCACCCTACCGTTCCCTCACCATCCATCCATCCACCCACCGTTTTCCGAGCCCGGTTGTCCGAGTCCCGCGTGCCGAGTAAACTACTTCCGGCGCGGCGGCGTCGGCAAGCGTGCCGGCGGCGTTGACTGTTCGATTACCGTCGGAGAAGGCGGACTGCCAGCTTCCACAAACATCCCCCATGCAAAGGCTGGCACAAACAATGCCGCAGGCACCACTTCACTCAACGTCTTCCCCGTCGCCCGCACAGTGACTTTCAAATTTTTAGCATCAACAACTTGGCTCACTTTGAACATACCGTCACCCGTGTAGGCCGCGATGGTGCTAGCAATTTTGCTTTTAGCCGCGATGAGTTGATCGAGTTCGCGGGATTTGCCACGGTAACTTTCCAACGCTGCAAGCACGATCTTACCCATGCCGCGTGGCGCTATTTGCGCAGCTCGCATCACTTCAATCAGGCCTTCCGACATCATGACCATCCGATCGAGCCCAGCTTTCGTCGAGTCGGCCCAAACCCAACCGATGCCATCGGCGTACAAGCTCAGCGCCATAAATTTGTGACGCTTGACCACATCGGTCAAAAAGTTTTCACCAACTGCGCCAGCGATTTGTGTGCGTGTCGCTGGTGCCAGCGCAGCCATCACTGCAAAAAACGGTTTACTGTTGATCACCTCAGCTGCTTGGGTCAACAGTGCGTTGTTGGTTCGGGGCGGGGCTTGCCAGCCGTCGGCTAGCCTTGGCTTGACCAAACTTGGCGTGCCAAGCAACAGCACGCCCGATTTGGTGAGGCCGACCGCAACCTTGCCGTCAATTTCGACCATGGTGCCACCGGGTGCGACGACGCCTTGGGTCATTTTTGCGAGTTTAGCGAGTGAAGCTACATCGAACTTGCCATGCACCGCAGCGAGCAGATTCGGTTTATCCATCGCAACACCGCGCTGTACAAATGCCGTGACATCATGAATGTCAGTCGTGACATCAATACCAACCATGCCTTTGATCAAAGCGCGGCCACCATCGACGTCGGTTACGATTTTTTTAGCAGCGTCGCGCAGTTCTTTCGAGGCTTTGATTTCGGGCACATCCGGCAGCGCTTTAAGCGCTTTGAAATTGCCGGGCACAACGCTGACGGCATCAAAATGCACAATCACGTCGGCATCGGGCACCGCGTACACCAGCGCAGCATCGGCGGTAGGCGGCGTTGGGTTTGGCGATACGCCAAATCCCGTCATCGCAAGCAAAAAGTTAATGACTTGAAGGAAAGAATTCATGAGCGGTCCTCGCGCAAAGTTACGTTGATGCGGCAACATCGCACTCAAAGTCACGGCGAACCAGGATCAGGAGCCGACAAAAATCAACCTTGGGGTGCGATTACCAAGCTGATTTTTCAAAGAACAAAAAAAGTGACTGTCAAGACTGGTTCATAGTTCGGTCTTCGATAGGATGATCCCCCACGCAAGATTTGTATTGTTTGATGGAGGCTCGATCGCGATGAATACGCTGGCAGTAGTGGAAGAGGTATTGCGGGAAACGGCAACTCCGATGACGGTGAAGCAAATCGTACAGCGCGCTGGCGCACGATTGCCTAGCAAGTCAAAAACCCCGGATACCGTGGTGGCGCGCGACTTGTCAGTGAACATCAAGAAATATGGTGAACAGTCGCTGTTTGTGCGGACGGCACCGGGCTTGTATGGCTTACGCGTGTTGGTGCCGGCAGTGGCCGAAGCCAACGTCAACGCGCCAGTCGCCGTGGTCTCGGTGGTGGCGGCCAATTTGCGTCACGAGCGGTCGGGGCCCATACATGCAGCGACCGAGCGAACGCTTGAAGCTGCCGTAGGTGGCGTTGGTTGATTCGGCGCGCGACGGCTTCGGATCGGCCATGGGTCGTTGCCACTGGGGTAACGGCATATCAAAATCTCGGTGACTACCGACGTATCTTGCCCACCTGGCTCGAACAACCCGGCGTCCTAGCCTGGGTATTTGAAAGCAAAGGCCTGCGGCGAGGTATGGCGATGTTGGGTTTCTACGGCGAGCCAGTGCCGGCCGGCGGCTTAGAAATTGTCGCTGACTTATTGGCCTTGGCCGTCGCAGAAGAATTTCGCGGCGCTGGTATCGGCCAAGCGTTGCTCGATCACGTGATTGAAGTGGCGACTCGGATTTCCGCATCCACCAATGCTGCGTGGTTGCGCTTGACCGTCGAGCAGCACAACCTGAGCGCGCAGCGTTTATACAGCCGGGCCGGCTTCACGTTTGATCCATCGGTCACAACCACCTACGAAACCGGGCTGACTGGGTTGCGTATGCGACGCCCGATTTAGCGGTCAACGCAGCGCCGTCGTTGTCGGCGGCGCAAATTTGACGCAAAAAAAGAGGCCGGTGAGGGCCTCTTGTTCGCAGCAGCTGTTGGAAGAGTTATTCAACAACCACGCCGCATGGGAATTTCGCCGTGACGCTTGGCGAAGCAGTATTCTTGAGTTCGGTGCAGGCTGCGCCGACGAGTTCAATCGTATTTTCATCCACCGCGTTCCACTCGGTGCCGAACATCAAGATGCGGCCATTCAAGCGCACTTCGCCGTTGGCAGCTTGGGTGACATTAATGTTGCCGCTCAGGTCGAGTTGGCAGCTGACGACACCGCCAATGATGGTGTCAAATGCTGCTTTAAGTTGAGCTGGATCATTCCCTTGGAACACTGTTGCGTTGGTGACGCCCCGGCCTGCATTCGCAACTACTTGCAGTTTAGCAATACTGCCTGCGCCGAGGTCGAGCGCCAGCACGTAGACATCAATCCCAGCAGCGTGCGCTGCGGTCGCAGCTGCAACAGAGGCTGCTTGGCCTTGATTTGCACTCTCGCCGTTGCAGCCGTTAGGGTCACCGTCGGTGGCAAGCACAATGATTGGAGGCGATCCAGCTGGTGGTGCGCCTGCCCCCATGAACGATTGAATTGCTTGTTGAATCCCTGGGCCGGTTGGCGTTGAGTTCGCGGGGCCTTTGGCATCTAAAAGCGATTTGATTGCACTCGCACCATTCAGAATGCGCGCAGATGTTTGATCGAAGGACGAGCAATCAGGATTTCCAGGGTAAATCGTGGCACCGAAATATGCTTTGCCTTGGAGTTGCTGCACAACACCTGTGGTCTGGTTGGTGAGCACGTCTTTCAACGCCGACCAGCGGTCCGTATTACCGAAATCCGCAGTCATCGAACCCGAGCGATCCAACACGAGTTGAATGCTTGGTGTAACTGGTGTCGCGGTAAAATTAACCGCCGGGCAATCGGCATCCGGTTGTGGTGCCGCATCGATACCGTTGGTGATGCAACGACCGTCGTCGCTACAGGTCAAACCGTCGCCGCATTCGCCGCCACCTTGGGTGCAAAACGCGTAGCATTTGTTGTCGAGGCGGCAGTGAAAGCCCGCTGCGCAGGTCGAAGGACTGGCTGCAGGATCACAAGCTGCGTTGCACGACGGATCCGGCGGCGACTTGTCACATGGACCGGCCGCAGGCGAACCACAGGCAGCGAAAGCGGCAATCAGGGCAGTGGCAATCCCTGAAAGGCTGATGGAGCGAACGGTCATAGATTGCATTGCTCTATCATCAGCAAAAAGCAGGCCGGATGCGACTGTTAGTTGCAAAGATCGTCAAGCTAGCGATTTCAGGATCTTGCCGGATCCGGGGATCACAAAAAGTGCAAACTTTGTTGCGCTGGGGTCAGTCGACCGTGGGGGGAAACTCCAGGTTTCCGACGACGATCTGCCCTAATCACAAGATTCCGTACAGTAAAATTCGCAGTGGTTGAACCAACCACGCACCGCCCACGCCGCTAGCTGCTACGGCTTTGTAACGTGGCCATCGGTGTCCAGAATGGTGAGCCCACCTGGACCTACATCGCCGCGCTTGGCCAAGTCTTCTAGTGCTTGTTGCAAGGTCACCGGCTTGCCATCCTTGAGCAGTGGCACATCGGCTTTGCTTGCAGCATCGCGAACCACGACGTTAGCGTTAGCGTCGCCAATGACTACGTATACGGTGTCTTTGGCGCGCAATTGTTTTTTGGCGGCAGCTGAAACTTGCGCAGCGGTCACCGCGTTGACGCTACCTACAAACGAATTGAAGTAGTTCATCGGCAAGCCGAAGTACTGCAACATCCGATATTGCGACAACGAGCCGCTGCCAGTTGCGAACCGCGCAGGCAACGCCAACGTCAGGCCGTTTTTCTCGCGCTGCAATTCTTCGCTGGTTACCGGCGCCTTGCCGGTCGACAACGCAGTAAACTCTTTGACCAGTTCTAACAGCGATTGGTAGCTGGAGTCAGTGCGTACCGAGGCCGACGCGACAAAGGTACCGAAGTCGCGATTGTAGTTGAAGCCGCCGCGTGCACCGTACGAATAACCTTTGTCTTCGCGCAGGTTCATGTTGACGCGGCTGGTGAAGCCGCCGCCAAATACCGACGCCATCATGCTGTTGGCAAAGTAGGCCTTGTCTGAGCGCTTTGGCCCGGATGACATCATGGCAACTTGCGATTGCGCGGCGCCTGGAACATTGACCAGATAGATCCGTGCCGCAGGTTTTGTTGGCGCTGGCGGTTTGGTGCGAGGCAGACCCTTGCCTTGAAATGTCGCTAAGGTAGCGCCATCGAACAAAGCGCGGACCCGTGCGGCATCCATATCACCGACGATAAATAGCTTGGCGCCCTGCGGTTTAAGGGCCGTTGCTGCAAACGCTTTGCAATCGGCCATGGTTACGGCCGCCAGCGATGCTTCGGTGGTGACGGTGCCGAATGGGTGATTTGCACCATACAAGACCACTGGCGAAATCCGGCCGAGCAATGAATCCGGTGAGGCTTTGGATTGTTTCACCGCTTCGATGCGGCGCTTGACCAGGCGGTCAAAATCGCTATCGCGCATGCCAGGCGTTAACAGGGTTTCGGCAAACAGCGCGAAGGTGGCATCGATGTTGCGCGACAAGCTCGACATCGAAATGCCGACGGTGTCTTGCGACGCGTACGAACTAACGTCCGACGCTAAATCGCCCAGTGCTTCAGCCAACGCGACTTTGTCCAAGCGCGCGGTGCCTTCGGTGAGCAAGCTCATGCAAACGCCGGCGAGGCCTTCTTTGCCTTTGGGATCAAGCGCGGAGCCACCTTCAAACGACAAGTCGACCGACACAATTGGCAAGTCGGACTTTTGTACCAAATAAACTTCGATACCGTTCTTTAGTTTAAACGGTGCGATCGTGGGCATTGCAAACGCTCGCGGTGCTTCCGCAGCAGGTTGCTGCCGACGAAATTCTTCGTCGGGAAATGCCAAGTCTTGCGGTTGCGCGGTTTGCACAATGGCCGTGGCTGCGGGCACGGGCGGAACGTTCGGCGGGGCTGGTACCGGTTCCGTGCTTTTCATATCTTGGGGTGTACCAATGGGCTCAGGCAAGGTTGCGACCTTTGCAGTTCT
>JAYWHS010000740.1:0-2873 GCA_043777635.1 Kofleriaceae bacterium
GGCGACTCAGCATCTTTGGTGCCGGTCGCTGCCTTGCCATTCGAGCCGATACCTTTGTAAGCGTACATCGCCATTAGTCTGTTGCCTCCGCCGTCATGAGCATGACTTCTTCAGGCGTGGTGAGACCCTGCACGACTTTCCGTGCGCCTTCGGCCCGTAACGTCACCATGCCAGCGGCGACGCCAGCATTGCGAATCGCACCAGCGTCAGCTTTGTCCAAGGCCAAGCGTCGGACTTGTTCGTTGATCATCAGCAACTCGTAAATGCCGGTTCGGCCGCGGTAGCCTAAATCATTACAAGCGCGACAGCCGACGGTTTGGTACACGGTGCCAATTGGCGGTGGCCGCATGCCTTTGACTTTAGGAAAGTCGTAACCACCGGCGTAAAAGATGTCTGGATCGAGGCCAAGTTCGATGACTTCGGCTTGGCTCGGCCGACGCGGAATCGCACACTCATAACAAGGCCGCCGCACCAAGCGCTGCGCTAACAACCCGACCAAGGATGACGCGACCAAGAACGGCTCAATGCCCATATCGACCAAACGGGTAATCCCGCCGGCCGCATCGTTGGTGTGAACCGTTGAAAACACGAAGTGACCCGTGAGCGATGCGGTGATTGCAATCTCGGCGGTTTCACGATCACGAATTTCGCCGACCATAATGACATCTGGGTCGTGCCGCAAAAACGAGCGCAAGCCCGATGCAAACGTCAAATCGATCTTGGCGTTGACTTGGGTTTGCGAAATGCCTTCGAGTTGATACTCGACCGGATCCTCAATGGTCAAAATGTTTTGATCGGGCGAGTTGATCTCCGACAAACATGCATACAACGTCGTGGTTTTGCCCGAACCCGTTGGCCCGGTTACCAACAAGATGCCGTGTGGTCGTTTAATGATGGCGCGGATCGAGTGCAAGTGATCTTCAGCAAAACCAATATCGGCCAAGCCTAACAGCACCGAGCTGCGATCGAGCAAACGGATCGTGATGCGCTCACCTGCCGCAACGGGCACGGTGGCAACCCGCATGTCGACGTCTTTGCCAGCCATTTTACGGCGGATTCGACCGTCTTGCGGCAGCCGTTTTTCGGCGATGTTCAGCCCGGCCATAATCTTAACCCGAGCCGCGATCGAAGGTTGAAATTTTTTGGGTGCCCGCTTGGCTTCACGCAGCGCACCGTCGATGCGGTACCGCACCACGACATCACGTTCACCAGGCTCGATGTGAATATCCGAAGCCCGATCTTTAGCGGCCTGGAACATCAACGAGTTTACCCACCGAATGATCGGCGCTTCGTCATTAGCATCAAGCATGTCGACGAGTTCTTCAGCTTGGCCAAAGTCTTCTTCGTCGTCGCCTTTGCCTTTGCTCGACGACTCCAATTCGGCGCCACCGCGAATGCGCGCATACGCACGATTGATACAGTCGAGTACTTTGGTTGGTGCAGCGACTACCGGCTCCACCGGTTCACCGAGCAACACCGCAATATTGTCGATGACTTCCATGCGGGTCGGGTCGACAATCGCGACCATCACACGCCCGGTACCATCCCGACCAAGTGGCAACACACTGTGCTGCTTGGCAAAATTGATCGGCACCTTCTCGATGAGTTCGGTAGGGATTTCTTCAGCCCGCGGCAACTCGCGCAGATACGCCATCTCCGACTGCAACGACAGGGCTAGCGCAAGTTGGTCTTCTTCAATGAGTCGCAACTGAATAAGGATCTCGCCGAGTAGGCCACCTTCTTCACGTTGTTTTTCTAAGCCCCGTTCAATGGTTTCTGCGGTCACGCCGCAACGCGCGATGAGCAACTCGCCGATTAGCGGCGGCAAGGCGTGCACCGGCACCGCCGCGACCGCACCAAACGGAGTTGGATATCCCATCGGCGCAACCATTAGCGGGACTCCGGCGCAGTCGCTGGCGCTTTGGGAGCAGTTGTAACTTTGGGTACTGCGGGTTTGGCGGCAGGTTTAGCCGCTGGCTTGACCACTGGCTTGGCGGTCGGCTTGGCCGCTGGCGCAGCCTCACTACTGTCTTCATCGATAACATTCGGGCGCGCACCATCCGCTTTGGTCGCCGGAGCAGCGGCTGGCGACGGCGCAGCGTCGTCATCATCTTTGCTGTCGACTTTGTAATTAATCACGCCTTCTGGCACGCGCTGACCACGATTGAGTTCCCGCAAGCTGGCTTCGTCGTCTTCGATCGAGATCAGCACGCGATTAATCTCTTCCACCACGCCGCGTTTACGACGGTAGTCGACATCATGGCGATAATATTTCTCGTTGAGATTATCAAACGACCGGACAAATTCCTGACGCTCGCGTTCTTTGCGTTCGCGAATTTCCTGCAGATCCAGCTGATCTTTCACCAGGTATGGGGTCAGCATGATCAGCAAGTTTGCGCGTTTTTTGGATTTGCTACGTACTTTGAACAAATAGCCAAGAATTGGAATGTCGCCAAGTAACGGCACTTTGCTCTCGTTATAGATGGTGCGTTCGGAAATCAACCCGCCGAGCACGACGGTTTGTTGATCGCGAATCACCACTTGGGTTTTGAGTTTGCGCTCGGTCCAGGTTGGCCCGAGTTCTGGATCTTTTTCCCCGATGTCTTTGATCTCGGCGTCGATCTCTAAGCGCAGGGTGTCGCCCGACGAAATCCGTGGCGTCACGTTAAGTGTAAGATTCAACTTTTCACGTTGAATGCTTTGGCCAATACCACCCAAGCCGCCAGCTGCACCGCCACCAGGGATGCCGCTAAAGGTTGCAGCGCGGTATGGAATATTGGTACCGACCGAGAATTCGGTTTTTTCATTGTTGATTGCAATGAAGTGCGGCGCAGACAAGATGTTGGTGTTCGCGCTGGTTGCCAACGCTTGAA
>JAYWHS010000741.1:0-2869 GCA_043777635.1 Kofleriaceae bacterium
CCTGAATTAGTATTGGAATCGAAAGCAGCGTCGTAACGGTTTTGGGTTGGATCGTGGTTCTGCTAAGGTAGCGCATGCTCTCCGCACCTGAAACCGAACAACTTCGCACTCGGCTCACCAGCGAATTGCAGCGCCTCGCCGCCAACGCTTCAATTGCGTTGGATTTCACGATGGATCGCGATCGCGACCGCATCGGCCGCGATTCGATGGATGAATCCGCCCAAGAGGAAATGTATTCCACCACGTTGCGCCTGGCCGACCGCGAAACCGGGCTAATTGCCAAAATTCAGGACGCTATACGCCGGCTTGACACCGGCGATATTAACGAATGTGAAGAGTGCTCCGAACCCATCGGCTTCAAACGTCTCATGGCCCGGCCGATGACAACGCTTTGCTTTGACTGTAAATCGGCCCGCGAGCAGGTTGAATCCGACGACACCGCAGAATCCTGAGCAGGCAGCTAAACCACTGCCAAACCCACACGGACAACCTGCCCTGACCCAACGATCTCGCAACGCAAACTGCCCGGATTTTGCGCCACTGGCCTTTGCTCTGCTATAGTTACCTTCCCCCGCGATGAAAGAACGATATACCATCACTGAGCGCCTCGACCATGGCGGCATGGCTGAGGTATTTCGCGGCGTTTCTGAGTCGATTTCGGGGTTTAAGAAAAACGTCGCAATCAAGCGGGTGCTGCCAAATCTCACCAAGAACGAAAAGTTCGTCGCGATGTTTCTCGACGAAGCCCGGCTTTCGCTCAACCTGCAGCACGCCAACATTGTGCAAGTCTTCGATATTTCGAAGACACCCGACAACGCTTACTTCTTGGTCATGGAATTCGTTGATGGCTGCAACTTAAAAGCCATCATTGAGCGGCAGAAGCAGAAGAATCGTCGGGTCGAAATCGGCCATGCGATTTACATCATGATCGAGTGCTGCAAAGCATTGCAATATGCCCACAGCTTAGAAAATCCCGACACCAACGAACCGCTAGGGATTGTTCATCGCGATATTTCGCCGCCGAACATTTTGCTGTCTAAAAACGGTGAAATCAAACTGGTGGACTTTGGCCTGGCCAAAGCCAACAGCCAAATTGAAACCACTGACCCAGGTGTGGTGAAGGGTAAGTTTAGTTACCTCTCGCCGGAGGCCGCCAGCGGCATCGACGTCGACCACCGCGCTGATATTTTTGCTGTCGGCATTCTACTTTGGGAACTGCTCACCGGTCGTCGTTTATTTTTTGGCGAAACCGACTATCAAACCGTCGAGCTGGTGCGCCAAGCAAAAGTGCCTTCGCTCGCTGCGCATAATCCAGAAATAGAAGCCGAACTGGAAGACATCGTTCGCAAAGCCTTGGCGAAAGATCGTGAAGATCGTTACGCAAGCGCCGCTGACCTCGCCGAAGCATTGGCGCAGTATCAATTCTCACGGCGGATGAAGGTTACGGCTCGCGACATCTCGACGCTGGTGAAAGACACCCAAGTTGAGATGATGCGCAAACGTTCAGCCGAGCCTAAGGATTCGCTGATCGATGCGCTTATTCTCGACGAGATGGCCAAGGTCACGTCCCTGGTCGACGAACATTCGGATTCCGGGACCAGCGAAGGCTCGTTAAGTCTCGATCCAAAATCTTTTGTTGATACCTCGGCGTGGGCCAATGAGGTTGCGGCGCCAGCTACCGGACGCAAGCGTAACACCCGTGCGCCTGGCCGTGGCGGAGCACCTACTACGCCGCCACAAAGGGCATCAAACGCTGCGCCGCCAGGCGTGCATCCCGGCGAATTGGTTTCCCTTGAAGCGATGTTAGAGCCCGATCGCACTGGTGTGTCGGCTAAATCAGGTGCGTCCCGAGCGATTATTCCGCTCATCGTCGTCGCGGTACTGTTAGTGGTTGCGATCGCCCTCGTCGTCGCTTTCGTGCTGTAAACGGCATTGCTCTACTTGGCGCAGATGGGCGCGGATGGATCCGTCAAGACCGCGCGCGTAACGCGTGGTGGGTTGAATGCCGGCGACTTGTCGGCGGCAGAAGGGACGGGAACGGACGGGAACGGCCCCAATGCCAGTCACGTAAGCGCAAACGATCGAAACCCTTACGCTTTCCACCAGCGACTGAGCTCACTCCTAACTCCGACGACGAATCTCGGCCCACCGCGCTCGACACATGCGCAACGGGCTACCTCGCTCCCCAGCGTTCGCTGGGTTCGCTCCATACACGCGCACGCAATGCGCCAACTCCTAGCCGTTATGCAATCCAAAACATTCGTTGGCACTCTGCCTGCGCTGAGTTTTGCATGACGAAAACGGTTGTCCCGCTCCCCAGCGTTCGCTGGGTTCGCTCCATGATCGGCTCGCTCCCCAGCGTTCGCTGGGTTCGCTCCAGCTCGGCAGCCCTGCGCGCTTTGTCACCTATGAACTCTCGCTGCAACTTGTCACCGCTGTTCGCGTCGCCGCTGCGTCGTGGCGCACCGTCGGTGATCGACCTCGCTCCCCAGCGTTCGCTGGGTTCGCTTCATCTTGGGCCGATCAAGGTCGCCGTGCCGCCGTCAGTGTTGCGCTCAACTTGCGCGAAGGTTCGGCCTACCTCGCCCATCATGGAGCGAACCAGCGCACGCTGGGAGCAGGGTCGCTCGCCATCGCGTCGTCGCTTCTTCGACATCGCGCATGGTTCCGCTTGGGAAATCCACGCAGTGCTCGACATCGCACGGTGTTGCGGCTTCGATAGTGTTGAGGATCGCGCGGCACGGGCCTTGGCGGGTCGCGTTGCCGCGATGACCACGGCTCTTGTGCGTCGTCGGTAAGGCTCCGCGGCCGTCGCCCGAGTACCGTCGTCCGAGTACCGAGTAAGACCTCAGGATTGCTGCGGATTTTG
>JAYWHS010000742.1:0-9812 GCA_043777635.1 Kofleriaceae bacterium
CGATCAGGTGCGGCCACATGCGTCGCGTAGTAAGGCATCCACTTCGATAAACCGTCGCCGCAATCCGCGCAATCGGGCGGTAGCGCCAAGCCCCACGCCGCTTTCATCGTGCCCCAACGCCCGTCGCCGAGCACGTTCATCATTGGGCCGCAGTCATCGATCACATCAACGCGCACCGTTGGGCCAAACGCCGCACGGACCCGCCACCAAGTAAGCGATGCACCAAAACCACCGGCACTGATGCCCATCAAGATCACGCGTTTCACGTTGGGCAACAACGGTTTCATCTTGGCCAAATAAGCATCCATGTTGAGGCCGCCAACATGACGTGCAACCTTGGGCCCAAAATAATCGTAGGTATGAACTTTGGTGCCAGCATGCAAATCGCCGGTGCAGTACGGCACATACATCATGGTCGCGGTTGGAAACGGATTGTCGGGATTGCTGCGATCAAACAAACGAGCCATTGCCGGGCTCGCAACCTCGTTCATCACCGTCGGGCCTCGCACGGTTTCTTCAAAGTGGCTTGCTGCTTTGAGAAAATAACAAGCGCCACTCTCCCAACACGCGCCGCCGCCTTGCAAGAACAGCATGGCAGTATCCGAGCTTGGCGCCAGACTCAGCCCAAAACCGGTCTCGGTTCCATTCGCGCAGGTCGCGCCCGAGGTCGCCAAATATTGCCATGGCTGCGGCGGCACGTTGGCATCCGCAGCAGGTGCGTCAGCAACCGGCCCAGCATCGCCGGGTGCATCGACCAACGCAGCATCAAATTCCTCAGCGGTTTTTGTACCGCCACCGCAACTCGCTAGCAGCGTGCTTGCAAGACACAGCGCAACGATCTCGTGAATTCGCATGTCGACCATGGTACCGCGAAGCCAACCAGCAAAACACGTTTTGTGATGTGCCAAACCCGGCACAAGCCGATACAAACCGGCACAAGCCGGCACCGCAGACCTCAAGCTCACATGCTCGCCGCTTGCGCCAGGCTCGCGAATTCTCGCAACACTCGTTACCTCGCGGTTACGAAGGATCGGCCCGTACTGTCCAACTCGCACCGTCGCTGGCACCTTTGGTGGCGGGCGCATCGCGATCAGTTCGTTCCAACCGAACCAAATCACCGGGCTTTACGTCGAGCAACGCCGTGCCGACGCTGCGCCACTCGCCGTTACCGACTTGCCAACGCAAACTCGTGAGCTCGCTTTGCACCGTAAACTTCATAGGTCCCGCCGCCCCAACCCACCGCAAGGCATCCACATCAACGCGCGCTTCGAGATGCCCGGCCACAACCACGCCGGCGGTTAGCTCATTCGCATCCGCGGCCCCGCTGTTAGGTTCGGTTTCCACGCCCGGTGCCGCCAATGGCTCGTCGGTCACCGTCAAACGATAACTGTCGCTAATGTTTTCTTGTGGCACCACACTGTTGGCGTCTCGGGTTTGATCTATCGCGACGTACACTACGCCGCGAACTCGTCGCCGGTACAAGACTTCGCCAAACCCAACGCCGGCTTCATCGGCAAATACCGCAGTTTTACCGTCAGCACCGACTAAGCTAAGCGCGACGTTAATATTAGGCAAACCCGAGATTTCGGCAGTTAGTACGTGTTCGCGCGCTGGACCTTGCAACTTGAACACATCGCGATCACCTTCACTACGCGTGCGCCGTTTACCAATAAACCCAGTCACGGCTTGGCCTGAAGCGATAAGATTCGCCGAATTCAACTCGTTATTAGTTTCGCGCTCTTGGGTCACTGGCAGTGTCGGTCGCGTTAGCCCATAGGCCGCTGCGGCCACCGCGCCTACTAACAACGCTACACCGGTGCCTGCGATCACATTCCGACGGCGTCGCAGCGAACGCTCAAAATCATCGAGATCCGAGCGATGCAAGCGTGGGTCACTATCAATTTCTTCGACCGCAGGGCGCGGCAGCGAAACGCTGCCCACCGACGATTCGCGGCGCGGGTCTCGCCCGGCCGGGCCAAGTTCGATGACCAAATTTTCCAACGCTGCCGAAATTTCAGCAAAACTTGCCCAGCGTTGGGTCGCTTCTTTATACAAACAGCGCGCAACGATTTCGTCAACGCGCGGATCGATCGAGAGATCAGGCCGACGCTGCGACGGCATCTCAGGCGCTTCAGTCAGATGTTTGGTGAGTACGCCGACCGCCGAATTCGCCGTAAACAGCTGCTGCCCGGTGAGCAGATTAAACATCATGGCACCGAAAGAATACACATCGGCGCGTGCGTCAACCTCATCGCCTCGGATCTGTTCCGGCGACATGAAATACGGGGTGCCCACAATCGTCGAGCGGTCGGTGGTATCGAGCAGCGTCGGCGTCGTTGGATGTTCCAATTTAGCCAAGCCAAAATCGAGCACCTTTGCGAAGTCGCGGCCACCGGTGGTCCGCGTCACCAAAACATTTTCTGGTTTAAGATCACGATGGATAATCCCTAACTCGTGAGCTTCACCAACTGCACCGCACACTTGTACCAACAGCGGCGCGACTCTACCAATATGCATCGGGCCGTCGCGCTCGACGATGAACGCTAAATCGAGCCCACGCACATATTCCATGATCAAATATGTCGAACCTTCGACGGTGCCAAAATCAAACACCTGTACGGTATGCGGGTGGTGCAGCTTCGACACAGCATTGGCTTCACGTTCGAAGCGCTGCGCCATGTCAGGATCACCCAGCAAATCGCGGTGCAGCACCTTCATCGCTGCAACTTTGCCCATCCGCATATGTTCAACTTTATAGATCACGCCAACGCCGCCGCGCCCAATGGCTTCGAGCACGCGATATCGGCCATCAATAATGCGGCCAAGCCAAGCGCGATTTGAATCTGACATGCGCCGGTCAGTGGTGGTCATCACCCGCCGTGCCCCGGTCGCGCGCGTGCCGTCGTCGGGTTTCATCACCGCAGTGCGCGCCGCTTCCAGCGGGCTACCCACCATGCGCGATCCGCAATCACCGCAGAATTTGCTTGCCTCCGAAAACGCCGCGTGACAATTCGGGCAAATGAAGCGCTGAAGAACCGGCGGCACGGCGGTCATTTTGGTGCGGTAACCGTCGAAGAAACCTTACCGCCAGCGCGTTGCCAAACTTCAAGCACTTTGGGCGAAGCAGCGTACGCGTCGAGTTCAAACTTGGCCTTGCGTTCGATCACATGTTTGTACGTGGCCAACGCGGTTTCAACATCATCGAAGGCGACATATGCCGCACCCAACAACATCCCAACATCAACCGCGGCTTTGGCATCAAGGTAGTCAACGTCGAGGCCGGCCAAGCCCCGTTTCACAGTTGCAAAGTCACCCGCGCGCCAAGCAGCCCGCGCCGCCGGCAACACCGACGCAGCCTGGTCTGATGCCAAGCGCCGACGCTCACTGCGTGCCCGCGCATCGGCATTGATCGGTGGCAATTTAGATGACCTGACGCGCACATGAAAAATTGGCACCACAATTTTTTCACGGTTGCCGATCGTGTCTTTGTCGAGAAAATTGTAGCGCCGCAACATCTCGCCGTTTTTGGAGTTGCCGAAATACGCAGCTGCAATACTCGCGAGACTTTCTTCAGCCGCTGCGGTGTGAATCACATGGAACGGCACGGAGATGGTTGCACCGGCTGCAACTTTTTCTTCGGTCGCAATGCCGTTGAACTCAGCCAAAAACGACGCTCGCCGCGAATCGCCCAAGTACGTCTGCGCTAGGGTTTCAAACGTATCGCCAGGTGCCGTGGTTACTTCGCGACTGATCGGAATCTTGATCTGCTCGTTCACTTTGAGTGGCCGTGGATGCAAAATTTTATTGGCAACCATGATGAACACCGCATGGTTGCGATCACCGTAATATTCGGCTGCCAACAGTTCTAGGGTGTCCCCGCCTTTAACTCGGTACGCAATGGTATCGCTCGGCGTTGCCGCAGCCGCACGTCCAACCCAGTGGCCCTGGGAAAATTGCGACGCAGCTGGGCCTGCAACTAGCAATACCGCTGCGGCGAACCAATGATGGATCTTCACTTTGCACCTCCGACGGCAGCACCGGAACCGACCCCTGCGCCATCGTCGTCGAGTGGCTCAACTGGCACGGCCTTTTCAACCTTGTCAGGCGGCGTTGGCACAACCCCACCTGGCAGCAGTTTGCCTTCTTGCTCAAAGTCGACCGTCAACGTTTGCGCAGCCTCGACGGTGCTTGGTGCCATCACCAACCTACGCTCAACTGGCTGGTACCAAGGATGGGTAAATCGCACGGTATGACTACCCTCGGTTACTTCGATCGCTGCGGCGCGTGGGGTGGTAGCGCGAACATCGCCGTCGATGCTGACCTGGGCCCAAGGATACGCACTGACGCGCACAAACCCACGGCCTTGTTGTTTGATCAATGTTTGAGTTTCAGGCGTGGCCCCAAGCGGCGCAACATGAATGAGGCCAAGCATAAGTGCCAACACTCCAAACATAATCCCGTGCGCCAACACCGCTTGCCGTTCGGTTTGCCGTGCCGCCATATTGGTTTGCAGCAGCGTTGCCGCGCCATTGCTGAGCACTTGCGGATTTAGATATTCTTCAGCTTCCAATTCAGTGATGACGTTTTGGCCACGCAGAAACATCACGATGCGCGCGTGATGATTCATCTCGACATGTTTCGCCAAAAAACGTTCGAGCGCGATCACCATATGTTGCGCTGAACGCCAACGATCCGCCGGCCGCTTTTCTAAGCACTTATCGACGATGCGTTCCAACTCCCGTGGAATTTCAGGATTGAGCTTGCGCACTGGCATGTGCGGCTCTAACCGAATTTTGTGCATCGCTGACTTTTGCTCGTCTTCGACAAACGGCTTTTTGCCGGTGAGCATCTGATACAGCACCACACCAAGTGAAAAAATGTCGGAGCGAGAATCAAGCTTGTCACCCAAGACCTGCTCGGGCGACATGTAGGCCGGCGTGCCAATGCCGGTGCCAGCCTCGGTTAAGTCTTCAAAGTTCTTGTCGCGGGCAATCCCGAAATCCATCACCTTCACGCCACCGGAGCGCGACAGCATGATGTTGGCCGGCTTGATGTCGCGATGGATAATGCCGCGGTAGTGGACGTAGTCGAGCGCCCGCGCCACTTGCATGGCCGCAATCGCCGCGACATCGTAGGGCAGCCGGCCGCAGCGATCCAGCAGATCGTAGAGATCCGTGCCTTGCACAAACTCCATCACAATAAACAGCGCACCGCGCTCTTGATGGAAGTCGTATACGTGAATGATGTTTTCGTGCTGCAGCGCCGCCAAGCTGCGGGCTTCACGCTCGAACCGGGTCGCAATACTTTCTTGGGTTGCAACCGAGGTCTTGAGCGCCTTGATGGCTACGGTGCGACCCAGCGGATCTTGAATGGCGCGATAAACTACCGCCATGCCACCCGAGGCCACTTCTTCAACAATCCGACAGTTGCCGATACGCTCAAGCATCCGCTAGCACTGTATCACGCCCGCACCCGAGAAAACCCGGCCGCGCGCGTCGACGCTCAATGAATTACGATGCCACGAGGAAACGGTGCGATGTCACCTTTTTCACGTGGCGCTTCACGAACTTGCAGCGCTACCAAGTTAGGAAAAGTTGCGTCGTCGATAAAGTTGCCACGATCCGGGATGCGAATGGCACCGGTGCCGAGTTCTGGCATAAACAACAAGGCTTGGCCGGCGCCGTTGTAGCCGAGCTGCACCAGCGTGTCGGGCTGAAACTCGATACAGTTTTTGGCGCAACAATAGAACTTCGCAGAAACCCGATAGAAGCCTTCGCGGGGCAGCGCTTTGATCGAAGCGGGATTGAAGTCGGCTGGCACGGTCGAGCCCTTGGCCGAAAAATGCGCGCGATTGTCGGCCCAGCCATCGGGGAAATACAAGCCGGCACCAGGGTCACCGTGGTTGTGGAAATACACCAGTCGCCCGGAAGGGATTTCGCCAATCGCAGCGACGGTACGATACAAACCGCAAGGTGGAAGCTCTGCCATAAGACGTGCAGTATGACCCGTTTACTGGCGAATTCCAGCAGGTCGCGTCGCTACTAGGTAATCTCCTGGTCAAGTAAGGTCGTGAATTATCTTACATTGGGCCCAGAAATGGAGCGAGCGAGCGAGCGAACGCTCGGAGCGTTGACCGAACCCACTCGGGCCAGCTCCAACGGCGACGAGCGACCGGGCCCGCGACGGCGTTTTGCCCGTCATGTTGACTTCGTTGACCGGCAATGAAAGCATTTATTGTTGACTGCGTTTGGTGCCATACAAGTCGGTGAACGCATCGGCCCCTATGAAATCATGATGCCTTTCGCCGCTGGCGGCATGGCCCAGTTGTTCATTGCCAAAGCAGTTGGGTTCGGCAACGTCGAGCGGATCGTGGCCCTCAAAGCCATCTTGCCAGCGCATTCGGGCCACCCCTCCGTGGTCGCGATGTTCTTTGACGAAGCCAACGTCACCGCGTCCATGAATCACGCCAACACCGTGAAAATTTTCGATTTTGGCGAAACCAATGGCCGTTACTACATCGCGATGGAATACGTCCACGGCCTTGATTTGCGCACGTTGACGCAAAAACTCGCAGCCGACAAGCGGCCGTTTTCCTACGAGTACGCCGTGCTGATCGCACGCGGCGTCGCGGCGGGCTTAGCCCACGCTCATTCGCGCACCGATCCCAAAGGTCGGCCGCTACGGTTGGTCCACCGCGATGTGTCGCCGGCCAATGTATTGCTCGGCTACGACGGGTCGATCAAGTTGGTTGATTTTGGGATCGCCAAAGCCGATGCCAATTCGATCGAAACCGCATCGGGCGTGATCAAGGGTAAAGCCGCGTATATGTCGCCGGAGCAATGCCGTGGCCGTAAATTGGATCACCGTTCGGACGTTTTTGCATTGGGCATTTTGTTGTACGAGATGACCACGGAGCAACGCTGTTTTCGCGCCGACAACGACTATGAAACGATGCAACGCATCGCCACCGGATCGTATACCCGACCGCACAAATTGCGCCGCGATTTTCCGCCAACGCTCGAAGCGATCATTGTAAAGGCGCTCGCGGTCGAGATCGCGGATCGCTATCAATCGGCCAACGCGATGCTGGCCGACCTCGAAGGGCTGGTGCTGCCGGGGCGCACCGAACGTGGCGCGCTGTCGATGTCGCACTGGTTGCGCGAGATTTTTGGCGATGTGCCCGAGCCGTGGGTCGGCCCCGCTCCGAGCGTGCGCTCGTTCGCTCCACGTCGGGGCCCCGCTCCGAGCGTGCGCTCGTTCGCTCCACGGCAGGGCCCCGCTCCGAGCGTGCGCTCGTTCGCTCCACGTCAGGGCCCCGCTCCGAGCGTGCGCTCGTTCGCTCCACGGCAGGAATCCGCTCACCCCGTCCCGGTCGCGCGCGCAGTTGGGTTCAGCGCAATGGACTTCGACAACAGCCCCACGTTGGATCGCAGCGTTCGGCCAAGTGGCATCGATCTATTTTCTCCTAACCGCAACGACGAAAGCGTCACTGCCAACCTGATATTGCGCAATCTGGAAGTGCAAGACGCCAACGAGCAAGACTTGGCGATTGGCGACATGACCAACACCGATCAGATGATCGCACCGCTCGATCTCGGCAACGAGCCCACTGTGGTGCCCAGCCGGCAAAATGCGTTGCGCGACCTCGTCCGAAAAGCGGACGAACCAGCACGGACCAAGCGCCATAGCGACGTGCCGCGCCTGGCCACGACGCCTGGCCACGAGCCGGCCAAAACACCAGTATCGTTGCCCAACCTGGCCGACCCGTTCAAAGCTGCCAACCCACCTACGCCAGACCGCGCAGCTGGACCGGCGAACGCGACGCGACCCAAAACCACCACCGATATTCCATCGATTCGGATGTTGCCAATCGCACCACGGATGATTCTGCCCATCACGCAGCCGGCCGAAGCCATTGCGGCAACCGAGGCCGCCGCCGACTCGCAGGATCGCTTGCGAACGCCGGCGTATAGCTCGCTGCCCGGCGTCAGCATTACGCAATCCTACTTTCTGCGCAGTGCTGAAAAGCCACCGCCGCGTCGCCAACGGTGGCAACTACGCGTGGTGGTGATTGCGTTGCTAATGGCGGTAGGCGCGCTGGCTGCCACGGCCTGGTACCTGAGCCAGTAAGCTGCGTCGCTACTAAGCTTGAGCGACGGCGGACCACACCGACCGTCAAATAGGCCTTGGCTTTTGTTGGTGTACAAATTACACTTTTAGACATGAAACAACATCAAGTCCTGGTGCCAGGTCGCGGCCGACCGTATCTCGACGGTGACAGCCTCGACCGCAGTGCGCCACTGGTGTGGACCATTCCAGATGTGATGAGCCCAGCCGAGTGCGCCGACGCAATTGCGCGGATCGAGCAGCTCGGCCCCGCCGCTGCGCCGGTGTCGACGCCAGGCGGGTTCGTGATGATGCCCGATGTTCGCAATAACGAGCGCGTGATGTTCGATGACGTCGACCTCGCTATGCGACTGTTCACGCGGATCGAACGCTCGCTTCCGACGATTCTATGCGCGATGCGCGCAGTTGGAGTAAACGAGCGGTTTCGTTGCTATCGCTACCAACCTGGCCAGCAGTTTGCAGCGCACTTTGATGGCGCCTATGAACGTAACGCGCAGGAGCGCAGCCTGCTCACGCTGATCGTCTACCTCAACGATGACTTCCAGGGCGGAAGTACCGCGTTTCTCGACTTCGGCCTCGACGCAATCCCCAAAACCGGCACGGCACTGTTATTCCAGCACTTGCTTTTGCACGAGGGTTGCGTTGTTCACTCCGGCGTAAAGTACGCGATGCGCTCTGACGTTATGTATCGCGCGTAGTGCAGGCTTCAGTGGTGGCGTTTGACAGGCAGGGGTTTTGTCCCGATGCCGGAATTGTCCCGATGCCGGAATTGTCCTGATGCCGGAATTGTCCCGATGCCGGACTGTCCGGGCGGACATGTCCGAACCCCGGACAACGTCGGACAACCCATACTGTGATCACAGCAACTTAGGCTTGGCACTAGCCTTGCTCTTGGCTTGGTCTGCCTGCGCACGTCGCGCAGCGAAGAAAGTCGAGCTCGCTATGGTTAAGAAAATGTTTAAAATTCTGTGTCCGATCGAACGCAAAGACGGCAAGACCCACTGGATGCGGGTCGGCACCGGGTTCCCTAACAAGGATGACTCGGTCAATTTATATCTCGATGTGTTGCCAGCTAATCTCAAGCTGCAACTGCGCGAGCTGACCGAGGAAGATCTGCGCGTGCGCGATGGCGGCGCTCGGTCCAGCGCAGGTAGTGCGGGCAGCGCTGTGCATGGTCAACTTGGGATCTCGAACAACGTGCCGTTCTAGGTCTTAGACCTCGCGACCGCCAACTTTTATCATCAACAACCTCTTTCACATTTACGTTTTTTCAACTCGCTGCATCACGCAGCGGAAAGTCAGTGTCATGTCGAATATTCATGCAACCTCGTCCGGATTCTTTTCCTCAGCGGCTCGTCGCTTGGCTCCACTCGCGGCAATGTGCGCACTACTATTCACCATGGGTGGTGAATGGTCGGTAGCCAAACCAGCCGCTGCGCAACCGCGCGCTAACGTGGCAAGCGTTTCAGCAGCCGCGCAGAAATCCAGCGAGGACCTCGACCAGGACAAACCGAGCAAACCTAGTAAACGCGCCGGCAAAGAACTCTCCGGCAAGCTCAACCTAAACACGGCAACCGAGGAGCAATTGCAATTGTTGCCAACCGTGGGGCCGTCCAAGGCCGAACGCATTGTGAGCTGGCGCAAAAAGAACGGCGGCTTCAAACGCACGGCGGATCTGCGACGAG
>JAYWHS010000743.1:0-9803 GCA_043777635.1 Kofleriaceae bacterium
TCTATAAACATCCCGACAACTGCAAGCCTGCTTGGTGACTTTTGCCCGCTCAGCGTGGCAGCGTCGGTCGCAACGAGTGTGGCGGCGATCATCGTGTCATCAACCGCTGAATTCGACGCATGTACACTCATAGCGTCGCGACCTCGCGCACAGCCGCATCGCCGCGTGATTGATTGGCCGCAACCGAAGCGGCACGCGCCGGTGCGGTCACAAACCAAGCAGAGATCCACAGTGCCCAAAGGGCTGCTGCACCGGCGAAGTGGCCCACTGCCACGGGTACCGATCGCATCGTTAGTACCGTGACAATTCCAAGGGTGATTTGAGCTGCGACTAAGACTGGCGCGATGAGCGCCAACCGACGAAGCGCCGACCATGACCGAGCGCGACGTAGCACCATCACGGCCGAGATCGTGGTGACGATACCGACGATGACGCCGAATCCGCGATGAACCATGTGCAGTTGTTGCACTGCAAAATCTGGGAAATAAACACCATTCTTGAGGCAACTCGGCATGCCCAAGCACACCAAGGCCGCACCGTGATGGCGAACCAATGCTCCGAGCACCAATTGCAGCATAACCGCGACGCAAGCGATCAAGATCCACCGGCGTGCGTCGCCTAACTCAGCGCGCAAGCGTTGATGTTCGGTAAGTTGTACCAGTGTTGGTGCGGGTCGGGTCTTGAACGCTGTGTAGATGAGCGTTGCGAAATAGCTCATGCCCAACGTCAGGTGCCCAGTAGACACGAACCACGGCAATTTGTACTTTACGGTGATTGCACCGAGGGCCCCTTGCATCAACACCATGCCGAGCAATAACCACGCTAGACCTTTGCAATCATTGCGTCGTCGCAACAACAGTACAGTGAGAATGATCTGCAAAAAGCCTACCGTCATGGCTGCGAGGCGGTGACCGTGTTCATAGAACACACCACCAACCATCGGTGGAAATAGCTGACCATTGCAAACCAACGTTGGCTCCGGACAAGCCAGCGACGAACCGGTGGGGTTCACGGTGCCGCCAATCAACAACAACAGAAATGTTGCGACAGCGGCGAGTTTGGCGAAGCGATGCTCATTCATGGACGATGTGATGCGAGGGGTAGCACAATTGGTTTGGCAAAACGCAGCGCTCGGGCTGCCTGCGACAATATGAACCGGCCAGGTGCCGCAGAACGTGCTAATTAACTGAATTTACTTAGTAAAAATCTACGCCGTACGAAACGTACCCAGACCCTGCGATCGCCGCAACGTCCGGTGTGCTGGCGGACCGGAGGCGGCCGTGAGCCAACCCAGCAAAACTAGCAGGCCGTGCCGTTAGACAGCGGTTGCCCGGCAAGCATAGAATGGGGAACGAAAATGTCGACGAGCTGGGTCGAAACCACGTCGATTGAGGCGTTGCGAGCACAAGAGCTAGGCGTTGCCGGCGTGGTGTTTCGCTATGAAAATTACGTGTACCGCACGGTCGGCCAGCATGTCGCCAATGGCGGCATGGGCGCGGTGTACGCGATGGAGCGGCGCGAAAACGGCGACGGCGAACTTGAACTGGTTGTGGGTAAAAGTTTCCATTCCAACTATCTGCATCAAATCCGCACCGATGAAGTTACCCGCCGCGACCATCACGCCAACCTAGCAGCGCTGGCGCGCATCATGGCTATCGACCACCCAAACGTGTTGCAGACCTACTTGGCAACACCGATCGCCGACAACTATTTGATGGTCACACCGCGCATGTCGATGACGTTGGTCGAGGCGGTGAGCCGGCACAATCTGACGCCGCGCGCCCGGGTCAAGCTGCTGATGCAGGCCCTTGACGGCCTTGCGACGTTGCACAGCGCACACATCATTCATCGCGATTTTACCCTGCGCAATTTACTTGTTGATCACGATGCCAATATAGCCTGTGTTTTCGATTTTGATTTAGCCATGTCGCTAGACGATTTGGGCGTCGCGAGTTACCGCAACTATTATCGCGGCCGCATTTTTGGTGCGCCCGGGTGGTCGGTCGCGCCCGAAACGGTGGATCAACAGCTGATCGACAGCTCGATTACCACGGCGCTCGATATTTACGCGGTTGGCGCAGCATTGCACGGGTTGTTCACCGACGAAATGCTGTACGGCCAAACTGGTGATATGTGGGCGCTGTTGATTCGCATCGGTGAAGGCGTGGTGATCAATGGCAAAAGCAAGGTGCATTACCCCGACACCGTCCCCCTGGCATTGCGCCCGATCATCGAAGGCTGCCTAGAGCGCGACCCAGCGCAGCGCACGTCGTCGGTCCAGGCCGTGCACCAAAAACTACGCGCCATTTTGCGCGAATTACCAGATGAGAATTCGGATGATCGTCGTCGCACTGGGCCGATTACCTCCGTCGAAGTTTCGTCACCGCGCGCACGCAGCGAGTCGCGCATGCAAATCGCTCAGCGGGCGTCGGATCCATCGATTACCAATGAAGTCGTTGATGTCGCCGAGCATGCAATTTGGACCTGGGGCTACCAAGTTAACAAAAGCCTTGGCCGGGTCCGCAATCATCCGATTTTCCTGGCGACGCCGCGCGAAGATCAAGTCGCCAACGGCCAGTTTCCCGACGCCAATCTGTTTCCCAAGTTAGTCACGGTGATCGACCTAACCAAGATGGCCGATCCGCGCAAGTTTGTTGAAAACTGGCAGCAGTTCTTCTGGCCCATTCTTAAAAAAATCCGCAGTGGTTTGCTCACCAACCTGCACAAAGTTATTTACGACGCTGACACCAGTACGTTGTTGTTGTTCTCGGAGTACATAGACGAACCACGCTTTGGCGACCGCATTGCTGAAGCCGATATGAATCTCGATGGCGCGCTGGCCTTAGGTTTTTTGGTGATCCGACAAGTCACGGCGTTGCACGAACAAGGCATGGCGCATAATAATATTCAGCCAAGTGCGCTGCTATTCAAAGGCAATGCCGCTAACCGCACGGTCCAACCGGCGATGATTGGCTTGGTTGAACCGGCGATGGGAGCTGAAGCCATCGCAGGCGATTGCCGTGCTTTGGCTGGCATGATTTTGACATGGTTACGGCCCAATCGTTTGGCGCAACTCAACGGAAAAATTAAACCCATCTTCGAAAGCTTGCGAACCAAACTGTCCGCTTGGTCATTCGATAAAACCTCGCGGCCACCGACGATTGACGATCTTAGCGCCCTGGTAAGCGATGCGATTTCGTTGGTTGATTTCAACTTTTCGGTGCTGCGTGATGCCGGCGGTGACTTGCAGGAATACGCCTTGATGCTGCTGAGTTTGCGCACCTATCATTTGTTGTGGCCGACGCCAGCAAAAACCAGCGTGACACCGCCGCCGATGCCACCCGTGCGGCAATAATTGAACGTCCGGGTCAGATCTACCGCGTGTTAACGCATCGCTACCCGAGTGCACCGTGGGCTCGCCTTGAGTCGGTGCACCGTCGCTGCTACACCTCAGCCCTGATGTTGGCGACAGATAGACGCAGTGCCAAGCAACCTGCGGTTGCCGAGCCAGCGGGTTGGCGTCGAGTCGTTCACCGGGGTCGAGCTTTACTCGCGAGGTTGATGCGCCGTGTCGGGCATCGGAGATTGCTGCTTTGGACAAGTCTTGGAGCATCGGTCGTGGCAATCGGGCTCGGTATTATGTACCCACGCCTTGGCGAATGGGCCATTCGCAATCGCGTTGTGCCACGACTTGAAAAACGCCTCGGCCAGAAAATTCATATCGAAGACATCGATGTCAGCTTGGGGCACGCAACATTGCGCCATCTTCAAGCTCACAGCGCTACAGGACAAACCGTCGGCAAGATTGAACGCATTGACCTAGATTTTTCATTTTGGCGCAGTTTGGTTGGGTCGATTCGATTGAACTCGGCCACGTTAACGCACACCGACATCAGCGTTACCGAAGCCCAGTTCGAGCAGCTCCGCGATAGCTGGCTGCCGCGCACGACACGGACAGACCTGGCCGCCACAAGCAAGGCGACCGCAGGGCTGCGCGCCTTGCTGCCAACCCAGATTACCATCGACGGCTTGACCATCGCGGTCAACCATCGTGGTCGACTCGCAATTGGCTCACTTAGGTATGATCAAGCAACGCATGAAGCGCGTGTACGAGATGTCAGCGCCACGGCAATGTGGCGAGGCCAAGCGCTTACACTGGCAGTGCCCACGGCGATGGTCAACCATGCGTCGATCGCAACATTTGAAAATGCGACGATGACCGCACCGTGGGTCCGAGTTGCGCATATGGCCGGGACGCTTTTGCGCAACGGCGACGTCGCTGCATTCGACGTTCACGGCGACTATCCGTCGAGCGCGTCGGTAGGTTGGCATGCCCAAGGCAACATCAGCAGCGACGGACGCAACGGTTTCGCAACCGTGAGCACCAAGGTTGGCAGCGCGATACCACAACGAATTGCAGTCGCGATGTCGGCCCAAGAAATCAAATTCAGCGGGGCAATGACGTTCGCGGGCCTGCGCATCGATCACCGTGCGGTGAGCACCAGTGCAATTACCGATGTAGGGTTTACCGTTGACGTTAAAGGTAGCTACCACCGCGCTGCGCGAGTCTTCGAAATCCCGGTTGCCACGATCCACAAAGATCAAGTTGATGTTGCGATCGCGGGCACCATGCATCTTGCCGCCCCCGGAAGTATCGATGTGCGGTTGACGGTCCCTCCGGTACCCTGTCAAACCGCCCTTGCAGCGCTGCCGCCGCAACTGATTCCTGCCCTTGCTGGGTACCAACTAGCCGGTACGTTTGCACTTGAACTTCGTGGCGCAATTCGCCGTGATGCCTTGGCGGCCTCAACCTTGGAATCAACTGGGGGCCTCGCGGGTTGCAGTGTTGTGGCGGCACCGCGTAACTCCCCAACCAAGTTAAACGCGGCATTTTCGCATCGGGTCGAAATCGCACCCCATGTGTACAGCGATTTTATCGTCGGCGGCGTCAACCCAGCATTCGTTGAATTCGATCGCATTCCAGACTACGTCATCAGTTCACTGATCGAAACCGAAGATCCGTCGTTCATGGAACGCGAGCATTTTGCCGCACCGGGCATGGCACGCGCCTTGCTTGAAAACTTACGCACCGGATCGCTTCGGATTGGCGGTTCAACGATTCCGATGCAAATCGCTAAAAATGTTTTCCTCGACGGGAAACGCAATATTTCGCGTAAAATGCAGGAGTTATTATTGGCGTGGCATATCGAATCAACCCTGCCGCGTTATCGGATACTTGAGATCTATTTCAACATTATCGAGTTTGGCCCAGGTATTTATGGCGTTGGGAATGCGACCCGCGAACTTTTTGACAAACCGATACACGAACTGATGCCGGTCGACGCAGCGTATTTTTCTGCCATTATTCCTCGGCCGAGGTTCAGCTATCAAAACTTTTGTACCAGCAAAATCGACGAGCCAACGCTCACTCGCATGCAACGTGCCCTGACGTTACTGGTGAATGAAGGTAAGATTTCGGTCGAAGATTGGGATGCCGCTACGTCAACACCGATTGTCTTCGCTGCACGCAAGGGCACGCAAGCCGAATGTATGGAACGACGGCACCAAGCGCTGACGATGTTTGAAAGTCACTAACCCATGATGCGTGAACACCATCTTTATAAGCTGACCTTGTGCGCGTTATTCGCAACGCTGCACGGTTGCGCGCCGACCTCGCAGCCGCAACGTTCGACTACGCCACCGCCTCACATCGCGCCGCGCGCCACGCCTGCGTCGGCTATCAGTACGCAACAACCACAAACCACTAGGCCAGCACCCAGCGTCGCCGCGACAACAACCGGACCAGCGACCACGACCAGTACGGTGGCCACACCCGCCGCATCGACCACGACTAGCAGCGCCACTGTTCCAACAAGCCTTGGCTGGTCAACCGATACCCGAATCGTGCGATTTACCGAGACTGCCCACATCATGACCGCCGCCGACGCAAAAAGTGCGCCGCTTGGCAAAGTCATGCGCGGCACCAAAACCGCATGGACCCGATTTGTCGATCTATCACCTGCACCGCCGGCACTCCCCGCCGATACCAACGCCGCCGCGACCAAGAAAAAGCGACCAGTCGCCAAACTAAAAAAGTGCGCAATCTGGGTCGAAATCACACCGATGGGCTGGGTTTGCCAAGGCTCGCTCGCGCCGACCAAAGACACGGTCGGCGATGCTGACCCGCAACCCGTGCTTGAGCGCGGCGACATCATGCCGGGCACCTACTTTTTGGTGAAAGATGGCGCGCTCGCGTACGGCAAACCCGACGACATCAAAGCTAACGATCCGCGCCCTGACCCACTCGAAAAAACCATGTTGCGCGGCAACGGCACCATCGATGTCGATGGCGTGAGCTACCATAAAACCAACAAAGGCCTGATCGAAAGCAGCTTGATGCGTGGCATGTCACCGTCGGATTTTGCCGGCCTCGATCTACGGCAAGCCCCGCAAAGTTGGCCGTTTGCGATGATCTCCGGCGGTAAGCGCGGCGCTGCAACAGTACGCGCCGAACCCAATGCCAAAGCCAAAAAAGTTGGCACCAAACCGTGGCGCACGTTGGTGACCATGGGCGCCGAGCAAGATGGCTTTGTGGCCATCGGGGAAAACCAATGGATAGCGCGCAGCACGTTGCGGGTTTTTACCAAACAAACGCGGCCAGCGTCGGTCGCAGCCGATGGGCAATGGATCGATGTTGATCTCGACGAACAAACCGTGGTGGCCTACCAAGGCGATACAGCGATTTTTGCGTCAGTCATTTCGAGTGGCCGTAAGGCCGGTACCACGCCGGTCGGCATGTATCGCGTTCGTTCCAAAGCCGCCACCATGCGTATGGCAGGCGAACCTGGCACCAACGAAAAATACGACGTCGGCGAAATCCCTTGGGCCATGCGCTTCAAAAAGGGCGTGTTCTTTCACGCGTCGTATTGGCACGATGGCTTTGGCACCAAACACAGCCACGGCTGTGTAAATCTTTCACCGCGCGATGCGCGATTTTTGTACAACTGGGCCGGGCCCTCGGTGCCCGATGGCTGGACCGAACTCGAAGTTGCCAAAGACCAAGGCACTGTCGTGCGGGTCCGTGACGCCGCCAATCCTGATCCGGCTTGGTACGCATATACCGACGAGCCCACGGTAGAACTCGACTAGGAGTCTGGTGTTAAACGGTTGCGGAGCCCATCTGCGGCGTTGTCGCTTGCGCTTCCGGTCCTCACATACACGAGTATGCTGCGGTCCGGTTCGCACTCCGCCTTGCATCTGGACTTCCTCACTTGTTTAACACCAGACTCCTCGGAAAATGGTAATAGGCCAGCGGTTCGCTGCGCATACGGGGCCGCTGCGTTTTTTTGTCCACCAGCGCAAACCGAGTTCCCGGAGTGTGGGACACTTTTACCGGTGAGAGCTTTGTCGCGCGCGTCAGGACTACGGGTTGCGCTGCGCAAAGCAAGCAGGCTGCACCGGCCGTGGCTGGCCGTGATCGGCGCGGTGACGCTGATCATTGGGTTGCTCTTTGGGCAACCAACACCGGCGCACGCTCAGCCCACGCCAAATCCTGAACAAAAACTCGTGATGGTGGCCAAACCGTCGGTGGTGCGAGTGTTCGGCGTGTACTTGGCCAAGTTTCGATTCAACGATGAAGATTGGGAGGAAGCGATCGGCGGCACCGGCTCAGGATTTTTTATTACCGCCGACGGCTACATCGCCACCAATGCCCACGTTGTGCAAAACATTTCCGAAGGCGAAGACAAAGCCAAAACTGAACTGGTCCGAGCGCTGTCCAAAGAAATCTACGCTAAGTTCGGAGCCGAACTCGATGCGATGTCCCGTGCCGACCGCACTCGTATCCTCGACGGGATCAAACTAGTCAGCATCAAGAAGTTAGCGTACGTAGTGTTGCCCAACGGCGACAAGCTCGATTACGAAATCAAAGCCTACGGTGAACCTGGCAAAGGCCGTGACGCTGCCATCATCAAAGTTAAAACCGAACGCGCCCCGATCTTGCCGATTGGCGATTCCAACAAAAGCCAAGTCGCCGATCGAATTGTAGTGTTGGGCTACCCGGGCGTCGCAGACTTTCGCGGCCTGCTCGACGAAAAATCACAGCTTGAGGCCTCGGTCACCGATGGTTCAATCGCAGCGCTCAAACATGCGGCAAGCGGTGAACCCATCTTGCAGATTTCAGCACCGATCACCCACGGCAATTCCGGCGGACCAGCGATCAACGAAGCCGGTGACGTCATTGGCCTCGCCACGTTCGGCAACGAAGGCGAAGTGCAAGGTTTCAACTTTTTGGTAGCGTCGAGCACGCTGCTCGATTACGTGCGGCAGATCAAGTTGGAACCCAAGCTCAGCGAAACCAACGTGCTGTGGAAAGCCGGCTTAGATCTATATTGGAATCAACAATACACACCGGCGATTGCCAAGTTTGAACAAGTTGCCAAAGCCTTCCCTGCACATTCCGAAGCCGCCAATGTCATCGCCATGGCACGCGGCTTTCAAAAAGAAGGCAAAGAACGCAAACCGGCAACCGACAATAATGGCGCGATTGTCGGTGGCGTCGTCGGAGGACTCGCATTGTTGGGTGTCGGGGTGTGGATGATGCGACGTAAGGTGCCAGGCCGAGGCACTGCGATGGCGGGCCATGCAGTTGGCGCGTATCCGGCAATGCCGGGGCATGCACAAGGTCATGCGCTGGGGTGGGGCAACGCGCCGTCGCCCGGTGGCGTTGCAGCTCCTGGCGTCGTGCCTCCAGGTTTTGCGCCCGGTGGGCCACGTTCACAATTTGCACCACCGGGTGCGATGCAGGCACCGCCAGCCGGTTACCCACCAGGCTGGCAACCCCCTGCTGTACACGGTGGCCCCGGTGCGCCAATCGCCAAGACGATGGCCATCGGCGCGCCGATGCAGCATGCGCCTGTCGCTGCCACTGCGTTTGGCGGCATGGCAATTGGCAACGTCACATGTGTGCGTGGGTTACTTAACGGCCAACGTTTTGCGCTCACAGCGCAAGGCTTACTCATTGGGCGTCAGCCTGGCGTCGCGCAAATCGTCGTCAATGACGGCCGGGCCTCGGGCAAACATGTATGGATCGGCCTCGAACAAGGCAAAGTCGTTTGCGTCGACCAAGGCACCACCAATGGCACGTTCGTCAACGATGTCAGTCGTGGTCGCATCAGCAAAATGGAACTGCGCGACGGCGACGTAATAATCGTGGCCGAGCCCGATGTCTTGAGTTTGCAAATCAAGTTCAGTTGAGCCAGAAAAATGAATTGCCGTCGGCAGTTTCGGCGTGCTGCGCCGCGAAACGTTGCCGATTTTTTCACCTAGCTCGAAACAATCTCGTCGATTGGGCTAGCCTAGCAGCATGATATTTGGTTCTAGCTGCAAACGCGGTTTGCTCATCGTCGCCTTGGTGCTTGGTGCGTGCGGCAACCCGGCAAAATCACCGACCACACCGGTGCCCGCCGCCACCAACAACTGGGCACCGAACGCGTTTCGTTTCATCCCGGCCGAAACACCATATCTACTCGCCGCGATGGATAACGGCTCGAATGCGGTATCGCAAAAATTGTTTGGCGACGCGATCGAAAGCGTTAAAAACAAATTGATTCCCAAGCTACGCGGCACCGATACGCCGTGGGCGCGGGCGATGTTGACTCTCGCCGATGAAATTGCCGCCGATCAAAGGAACTCATGGCAAGCTCATCTTGGGCTTGAAGAAGATCTGCATTACGTGGTGTATGGATTATCGATTTGGCCCGTTGCACGGCTTAGTGTCACCAACCCCAATCGTTTGCGCGCGG
>JAYWHS010000744.1:0-9800 GCA_043777635.1 Kofleriaceae bacterium
TCGGTAGTTGGTTCGCCCGGCCGAGTGAGGCCCATGCGCGTGAGCAGCTCGCCAAACAATTGATTGTTGCTACGAGCTTCACCTTGCGGCGCGACCACAGCGGGTGCATCAAACATGCGCATCGTTCCGTAGCCGCGACGCAACTCGCGATGCTCGACGAACACGGTGGCCGGCAGCACCACATCGGCGAGCACGGCGGTATCGGTCATGACTTGTTCGTGCACTACTACAAACAAATCGTCGCGCGAGAACTGTTCGATTAAAACTTGTTGATTGAGGGCGGTAGCGACCGGATTGCAGTTGTACACAAACAGCGCTTCGATGGGAGTGACCGGCGCGGTACTACTGCTGCCTGCGTCGGGCCGTGGCCCATCGCGCAGCACCCGGGCAATTTCGCTCATGTTGATTACGCGTGTAGCTGGCAGTGGCTCAGCGATCGCGGTTTCACTTTTGACACCCCAGCGTGCATCGCCGTTGGACATCGTATAGCCGCCAGCGCGCACGCCAAATTTTCCGGCCACGGCGGGTAGCGCCAAAATCGCTGCGATCGCACTGCCGCCGTTGCGATTGCGTTCGGGGCCCCAGCCGACTCGAATCACCGCCGGCGAAGCGTCGTTATACATTTGATAAAACGTCTGCAAGGTATCGACGTCAACCTGGGCTTCGCGGGCTGCGTTCGCTAACGTCCAGCGCTCACAGCGTTGTTCAAGCTCTTCGACGTTGTTGCAGTGTTGATGCAAAAACGAACGATTGGCACCGTTGCGAAATAGTGCGCGCAGCGACGCCAACGCCACCGGCAAATCGGTGCCGGGCCGCAACGCGACGTGCAGATCTGCGCGTTTGGCCAACGGTGTGCGACGCGGATCGACGACGATCAGCTTGGCTCCGGCCGCCATGGCCCGCTCGATAATTGGGATCATGTGAATACTGGTGGCCGACGGATTGGCGCCCCAGATGACGATCAGTTTGGCATCGACATAATCTTCGATGGCGACACCCGGCATCACGCCGTATAAGCCATGTGTTGCCGGCGTTGTTGCCGCTGCGCACAACGTGCGATCCAGCCGCGAAGCACCCAACCGGCGGAAAAATCGAGTGGCCAACGCGCCTTCGGTGAGCCAACCGTTGGAGCCGCCGTAGTGATACGGCAAAATCGCCTCAGCACCGCGACGCGCGATAATGTCGTTGAAGCGCGTCGTGATCAGCGTGAGGGCTTCGTCCCACGACGCTGGCCGAAACTCTCCACTGCCTTTAGGCCCGCTGCGAATCAGCGGCGTTGCGATGCGTTGTTCGCAGTACAGATGATCGGCGAGGTTGCGCACTTTGCTGCAAATGAAATTGTTGGTCAGCGGTGACAGCGCCGTACCATCGATCTTGGTGATGCGTTCACCGTCGGCGCCATCTACATTAGCCTCGACGGTAATCGTCAAGCTGCACAGATCCGGGCAATCAAGGGGGCATGCGCTAGCGCGGATTTCCATGGACGCAATATAGCGCAGCAATGATGTGCCGGGAGATTTGTCACTGATCGAATCAAGTACGACTGTAGCTGTTCGTTTTTTTTGGTGTGGTTGCTGTGGTTAATAATAAAAATTCCAAACGCGAAAACCTGTGAAGTTCATAGATTCTCAACTACGGGCACAAACACCTCGTGGATACGTTGCTCCAAGGCACTTTGGCCCGTCAGGCCCAGATTTTTTTTCATGTTATCCAGCGCTGGCCGCCACGCGGCGGCGTTCGCAGGGCAGATTTTCTTGGGATTCGTATCGCCTTTGAAATACACCAAGATCAAGTGGGCAGAAACGCCCTGCTGTTGTAGAAAATGAAGCAGGGCTAGCCGATTGGCATATTGGTAATATGGCTTTGTCCACACTTTCGGCACGGTCAACCCTATGGCTTGCTGGGTTTCGGCAAGCCGCTCTTCGATCAACTCCAGGCCACCGCCAAAATCTTTGGATTTGGCGGTGATGGATTGACGTAACTCGGCCGTGTTTGCCTTTGCTTCCACCAATAAGTAGTTTGTCGAGTCATCGATCCGACACTCGCCCACCGCGTCCCAGTTATGCACATTACCGGTTTGGGGCCACCATGTTTTCCACTCAACACGCGCAGGGTGCCCGATCGGGAGGAAGTTCAATCCTTTAAGTTCCGCGTCCCCATGTTGCTTTGACACGCCTGCGGTGAAGTCGAAGTCGTGCCAAGTGATTTTCTTGAGGCCGGCCGTCGACTCCACGTGCTGGGTAAACCATGCACGGTGCCGCCCCAACATTCGCAGCATGTGCCATTCGCTCCCGTAAAATTGGCTAACTTCACTCATGGCTTGAGTGTACTAGTTGGCTTCTTGTACAAGTGGAGCCCGTGCCAGAGCGCATAACAGGCAGCTGGGTCGCTCCAGGTGTCTTCGTTCGGTACTTGTAGGCTGTTGTTATCGCATTGGAGTTCGGAGGCTCGGGTATCATGGAACAGTGATTCAAAAGTTGCCAACGTATTCTCGCCTTGATGACACTATTGCCTGTAGCAAAGCGTTTGACTATGCACACCCAACTGGATGTGCAAGGTCCGACTTCCGTTGAGGATTAACTGTTGATAACCGCGATGATGTCCGAGCCGCTGCGCGCAAATTATATGACGAGTATTAACTGAAGTGCCCAAATGCTACGCCGGTTTGGTTGCCAATCACACTGCCGCCAATTGGGCAGCCCTCGCCTCGCAATGCATGAACGCCGCGCGAAAAGCAGGCACCAACTTCTGCGAAGACCTCAGCGGCCCCGGCTATAACGTGCTGGCGCGAAATAGCGTCAATGGTGACAACAAAACCTTTGGTGTAGTGTCGTTACTTTCTGGTAGCTTGTGGCCAATGGAGACTTTGCAACGAGCGATCAGTCGATGGCTAACAGAGTTCGATGGCGAACATGTGGCAGCATCCACGTATGAGCCGCTTTTCGCAGGCAACGAGGTTTGTCGCGCGGGCGACTTGGTTATCATTCAAGCTACCAAGCAAGAACATGCCGAATTGCTCATGTTGCGGATGGCCGTTGATTTGGGGCCGAGTCGTGCCATCCTGATTGTTACACCAAGTAAGGCTGACTTACCTGAAAAGTTAATCCGTGCAGCGGTCGGTATTTCGGCGGATGCTAGGGCATCCCGCCGCTTAACAGTTACCGAACTAGCAGTGGCTAAATCTACTTATCAACGCGTCGCCAACGCTGCGCTCTCTGTCCTGGAAGTGCGTCGCCATCGCGACAACGTCGGGGATATCAAGGGTTGGCTCGAACACAATCCCGGCGGTGTAGCTTTGTTCTTGACGGCTTGGCATCTGTCCATTGTCGAAGACGAAGCCGCCCGAGAAAGCTTTGTGGCCGAGTTGAAGGAGACAACCCGAAGCACGCATACAGCCATCGTTATCCCTTGGTGGGTGCATCGTGATTCGTTCGGTCTTGCTGATCTTGACGGCGGCATCGACGGAATTGCTGACCTTGTTGTTGCAGGGACGAGTGATGTCATTGGCTCGTTAGCGACTGTCAAAGTGCTCAAGAACAGACACGGTAGCTGCGATATTCTTGTGCCAAATCAGGACGGCGCAGTTGCTCTGAAAGCAACCAAGACACTGTTGTTGATAGGCGAGTAACTTATGCTAGCGAAGATCTATCAGCGGCAATGACAATTTTGTCATTTGTACTATCGCACGACGAAGGTCTTCAATGACACGCTGATCTACCCATGAATCTTTCACTGCGATAACGTCCAGAATCCGCGCGTTAGCAGCCTGTGTAGTGGTTAGTTCCGCAAGCGAAACTTGGTAGCCAGCGCTGTATGGGTTTGTGCAGACCAACGTTTGTAGATCTTTCGATATTTTCCAAACGCCCCACTCATGTTTGGCGCTCAATCTTGGTAAGGGCATACCGACGGGATCACCCTGCTTACGGACTCTTGAAGCCATGCAACATAGTAGCGTAGCTGAGTAGCGACGCAATTGCTGTTTCGCAAGCAAAAGGTGTATCACTTAACTATGGCTGATGGGATTAGCGAGGGTGACATCGACAGCAACGCGAACGAGCATG
Source organism: Kofleriaceae bacterium (assembly GCA_043777635.1). Taxonomy (GTDB): domain Bacteria; phylum Myxococcota_A; class Polyangia; order Haliangiales; family Haliangiaceae; genus JABFXX01. The sequence goes on from JAYWHS010000744.1 coordinate 4,062, forward strand.
TTCGTTCGGATGACACTCGGATTCCATTCGAGACGAACCTTCCCGAAACCTTCTCAATCGATGACTGGGTTCGGTTACTCAACTCGTTCCAAATACAGCGCGGACTCGCCAACGTTGCGATTATAGGACCAGACCCTGAAATGGTAAGGGTGGCCAATTTCGTTCTGACAATCTTTTTTCTCAAGGATCAGAATAGGCGGTTGCTTTTCGAAACTATCCGAATCGTGGCGCCGCCAACGTGGCCGAGGGACTTCAATGTGGCGCAGGTTGTTGTGGAACAACTGCTGGCTATGGGCTACACGGAAGAAGAAGCATTTTCGCATGCTGACCGAGTTCAACAGTACGTGCCGCTGACTCTATGCAGTGAAGCACTCCTTACACATTTGCGGACATGCACAGCGGTAGATATCATGTACGTAGCGTCGGCCGCCGATTTTCGATACCCAAGCTCAGTGGCTCTGACGAATACAACCTGGGTCGCACATAGTATCAGGCTAGCAGCAGAAATGATTGAGTATGCTAGCGCTACAGATTGCGCTGTCGTAGTCGATGCAGGTCGATACGTTGACTCGAAGAGGCCATTGTGCGCAGAGTTAGAAGAGATCCCCTGCAACATTGTTACAACGTTTCGCAAAGGCCTGAAAACGACCAAGATGTTGCAGGTTGCCTGTAATGCAACGACCGAGAACTGGCGCAGCGTGCTCGGCCAGATTGATTCATTTCAAGGAAGCTGCAATGCCGACTTTGCTGCGTTATTGCGTGCGATCGTGTTTCACCATGGAGAACAAACAGCCTTGGCGTGGAAGGTGCTCGCACCATTCGCTGACCAACTGGTTGAACAGGCGATAAATCTCCATTCGCCACGAATATTCATCGCTGGGATTGCGGCGAAAGCAGGTGATTGGGATGTTGCGCAGCGGCTGTTAGCAGAGTTCGACGTCAGCACGGCGGACGTCGAAAGTTTGGAAGAGGCGTTGCTCGTTGCAACTGCATGCGATGCTCGCGCGTCAGCACTAACGGTCGTGGCTCGGCTGCAGCAGGTCTATCCAACATCTATCGTATTGGGCCAGTACAAGATTCAGCTAGCGTTGCGGGGCCGAAACTTTATGCAACTCGGCTTGTTGGCTGATGATCCGACATTGATATTGCCTGCTCAAACGCGTCTGTTTTGGGCCGATATATCCATCGCCTTGGGTTCAACAGGTGCAGACTACAACGCATTGGTCGAATCCCTTATCAAGAAGCATCCCAAGCAAGCTGACGCTATTGCGATCATCTTTGCCCGAGAGGCCGAATTGAATGAAGCACATGCGATGGCTGTAAAACTTGCGCTGTTGATCGACGCTAACTCGGGCGATGGAATGCGTGCAACAAGCCTAGCGATAAGGGCATTCGGAAAGTGTTTACTGATAAGAGACGAGGATGGAAAGTTCCCATTTAGCGACGAACTGCTTGCAACGTTGATTGCTACTCTTGCTGAGCGAGTGGCGGTGCACCCGAACCATCCAAGATTACGGCACGAACTCGCAGCTATGCTTTCTCCCGAGACGCTAGGAACGATGAGGATCGCTATGACTGCCTTTCTGATTCTGGGCCGGGTAGAAGAACTGCAAATTCTGGAAGCGCCAGTCGCGCGGGGGACGGCAATCGAAGGTGACACGGAGGCATTGCGTGTGTTGCTGAATGAAATCTTCCCGCAATTGAATGTGGTGATAATTGGGACGGGCGAGTTGCCAGGAAGTGTGTCGGAGGCATCAGCAAAACGTATTTGTCTAGTGTTGGAGCGTCACCTTGATTCTCTTTGCGAGCAGGCCGTAAATGTTCAGAGCATTCGCACCCTTCACCTGTTTCTGTACGTCGCTGTGTTAGTTTGTCAACGGGCTGGCGACGAAGCACTCGCTGCCAACCTCGGACGCATTGCGGCTGGGCATTTAGCGACAACAGGACACTTTCAAGATGCGAGAGATCTTGCAGAGCACTTTCTTGCCTTAGCACAGGGTTCCCGTAAGGCCTTGCGCATAGCGTGGATGTGTTACGCGGATATTTACTACAGGCTAGGCAATCGCCACGACGCGTTTTGCGGAATGCTACTTGCCACGTGCTTTCGCAGTGAGGTCGCAGACATCAAAGAAGCCTGGCACGAGGTCGACATTGTTGTAAGGTTGTTGCGCTCTTTGGGTCTTTTCGCGCAGGCTGGAGCGCTGTTGACGAAGGCGAGCGAAAAATTTGGCGTTAAATCCGAACAGCATCAGCTACGCCTTGATTACCTCAAACTGACACTATATCCGCGGGATGCTGAACATCTTGCTGAACTAATTCCTAGAGCTGTATTAGTAGTTACCGAAGGTATCCGGCTCAAAGATGCGCTCCCGCCGACAATTTATCTGGTGCAATTGATTAATGACGCGAAACGGCTTGGCATACCCGTAAGCAACCAAACGAGCGAACTTATCGAATTGGCGCGCAGAGAAATACCTGCCGCTTTTGAAGATCTTGTAGATGCGCACGCCAATTTATCTCCAACTCTAAAGGATATCGAAACGACCTTGACTGGAGCGCGCGCCACCCGGTACTCGGATGACCTCGCGTACGACTTGAAAGGGGCGACTGCGTTGGCGAAACGAGCGCTAGTGAACATAGAAGATGTCAGTTCCGAAGATCTAATTGCGCTAATTGAATTACTTACCGACCGAGGACTGGTTGAGCTGCAAGAACGAGCGCCGATTGATCGGCAACGCAACAAAAATGTCATTGAATATCTAAACCGTAACAAACATCAAGTTCTCATGCTTGCTGTAAATGTGGATTCGGAATTAGTACGGGTCACCGCAACTACGACGGGCTATCAAATAGAAGCGGTACCGCGCGAAGTTTTCAGTTGGGAACGATTTCAACAGTGGAATGACGAGTTTCCTAAAATGTATTCCACGATGGATGGCCCAAGCGATCAACAAAGTGACAGTGTAAGGGCGTCCGTCCGCCAGATAGGTATAGGGAGTTCAGTAAAGCAGCCTACGGCAATCGTCGCAGATGTCGACCTACAGTTGTTACCGATGAATTTGCTCCAGTGTGAGGGAGATTTTCTTGGCAACCTGCTACCGGTCACTTTGATCCCTAGCTTAGATTGGTTAGGACAGTTAATTTCTAATCCCAGAGAGAGTAACGGCCGCATTGTCGCCTGGATTCCGGACAGTCAGGCCCCAAGTCAAGATAGCGGCAATGCCACTCTCGCAATCATGGCCGATGAATGGGCTCCGTTCTTTGCGGACAATGGCGTGTCGTTTTCTCGCGACGCTGCTCCACCGGCAGAACTGCGGGACGCTGACTTTGCAATTATCGCAGCGCACGGTGGTTTGGTAGAGGACAAATACTTCCACGTGGTTGCCGACGATGGTCATCAGCGGTGGGCCCCTAAACATATTGGTGAAGCGATTGGTGCTGCAGGCGTCGCGGTGCTCTTTATATGTAGTGGCGGACGGCTAGATAGAAGTCCAGATGCACGAACGTCCATTGGCTTCGTTCATCGTCTCTTGGCCGGAGGCTGCCAGTCTGTTGTTGCATGTCCGTGGCCATTGGCTGCAATGGTGGCGAGGCCCTGGCTTCCTGTTTTTTTCGATCAGCTTAAAAGTGGTTCGCAAGTTTCTGATGCGACGTTTGCCGCAAATAAAAAAATGTCTGAATGTTTCAGCGGCAATCCACCACTGGCACTTGCAATGCATGTTTTCGGGGATCCAACGTATCGGTTGTCGACTCATAAATAGCGAGCGCCGTTTGCGCTTGAATTGATCGGCGCGTCGTACATGTTCATGTTTTTGTTTACGGCGACGGCTTAGCCTCGAAAAAAACGAACTTGAATAGCCCGCTTTGGCAAAATGACCGTCTTTAACTCCGGGGTGCCAAATGCTGGCGGAAAAAATCAACTTGGACTTTTTCGCGGGCCAGATTGAGTTTGGGATCCGGCACCATGTGGGTGGCTGACAGCGTCACTACTTCGGCGCGTTTGCCTTCGACGTACAGTGCTTCGATCAGCGCAAGGGTATGAGCAAAATGCACGTTGTCGTCGGTGATGCCATGAATTACCAACAGTGGCCGCCGTAGTTTGGCAGCATGGGTTAACGCGCTGGCGCGGCGGTAGCCATCGGGGTTGGCGGCCGGGGTCTTCATGTAACGCTCGGTGTACGCGGTATCGTAAAGTTCCCAATCGGTAACGGGTGCGCCAGCGACGGCGGCTTTAAAAATGTCGCCGTGCAGCAACGCTGCCATGGTCGAGAAGTAGCCACCAAACGACCAGCCAAAGACACCCACCCGATGCCTATCCATTTCCGGATGCGCGGCGGCGAGGGCTTGCAACGCAGCAATTTGATCTTGCATCGGCACGGTGATCAGATCGTTGAGAATCGGCCGTTCCCATGCCCGGCCACGGTGCGGTGTGCCACGGCCGTCGGCACGCACTACGATGAAGCCAGCGTCGGCGTACCACTGATCCATGAGGTAGGCATCGCGACTGTCGGTTACCATGATGGCGTGCGGGCCAGCGTAGACTTTGAGCAACACCGGGTAGGTTTTGCTTGGGTCAAAATCGCGCGGCCGGGTGATCGCGGTATAGAACGAGCGCGCGGGAGCATCCGATGTTGCGGGTGCCTGCACCTGCGATAGCTGGGTGGTTGGTTGCAGCGACGGCAGCTCGGCCACCGACGGCAATTCACTGCGCTGGCCGTTGCGGCCAATGGCCACAGCGCGCGTTCCGCCAGTGCGCAGTGCACTACCAAGCACCATCACGCCATGTTTGACATCCGCGGTGGTAATACCGCCTGAATCAAGGTCGTTGAGCGCCAGCGCCGGACTTGCTGCGGAGCCGGTTAGCAAGATTTTATACACGTGCAATTGCCGAGGATCAGCCGAGGCTTGCACGTAAGCAACTCCAGCTTTTTCGTCGACGCCAACCACGGAGCGCAAGCCGAGCGATGGTTCGGTGAGTACCGCCAGCAACTCACCGACCGTGTTACGACGCTCAAGCACCCAGTGGCCACCGGCTTCGGTCATCCATAGATAGCCCGAGCCGTCGTCGAGCCAGCGCGGTGTGCCCGGGCTCAGGTTAATCCAGGTTGGGTCGGTTTCGTGCTGGATGCGCGTGCTCACACCGGTTGTCGCGTCGACGGTAAATAGTGATATTTCAGTTTGATCACGATCGAGCAAGGTATACGCAAGTGGTGCGCCAGCGGTCCACGTTACCGTAGCGAGATACGGCAAGCGTGCAGTGTCCCAGGTGATCCAGGTCGGCTCGACCGCTGGGCTGGCGTCGACGGCAATGATCGCAAGATCCACCACCGCATTGTTGCGGCCGGCGCGCGGGTACTTAAAAGGCACCGGTGGTTTGGCCGGATGTCGAGCATCGGCGACATACAACGTATCAACTGCGCGGGCGTCGGTGCGTTGGAATACCAAGGCTCGACTATCCGGTGACCACCAATAGCCGCGCGTGCGATGCAGCTCTTCTTGTGCTGCAAAATCGGCAACCCCGTATTCGATGTCGGCCGGATGTTGGGTTAGCCGCCGAGGCGCCGCATTGTCGCCGCTTGCCGCCACCGTCCACAGATCGCCATCGCGCACAAAAGCTACGGTAGTGCCACCCGGCGACAATTGTGGATCAAATGGAAAGCCGCTGCCGATATCGACTTCGCGTGGTGCGGTAGTGGTGCCAGCCACCGGATCACGATCAAGAATAAACAAACGCTCACC
>JAYWHS010000745.1:0-2865 GCA_043777635.1 Kofleriaceae bacterium
GTGGTCCGCAATGCGTCGGTGTTGTGGTTTACCCCCATCCGCAACGAGCAAACTTTGACCATCGCGGATGTGCCGGTTGGCATCGGCGGTTCGCAACTCGGCTCAACCAAAGAAGACAGGCGTTATTGGGGTGCCGTGTATGTAACGCTTGCCAATGACGGCACGTTGGTGGTGGTTAACGCGGTTTCCGAAGACAAATTGTTGGCTGGCATCGTGCCTGCCGAAATGTTTGCCGACGCGCCCGAGGCCGCACTCGAAGCGCAAGCGATCGCTGCACGCACTGAGTTGCTGCAGAAGATCGGCCGCCGCAATCTAACCGATCCTTTTTTGCTGTGCTCGACCCAACAGTGTCAAGTCTACGCAGGCGCGGGCCAAGAACACCCACGCACCACCCGGGCCATTACAAAAACCCGAGGCGTCGTGTTATTGCGCGACGGCGGCGGCATGGTGGACGTGCGGTATAGCGCATCATGCGGTGGCCATAGCGAAGACAACGATGCGATCTGGGACGGTCAACCCGATCCGTCGCTGCGCGGTCGCCGTGATCGCCCAACGAAAGACAACGGCGTTACCCGTGTCACCGCCGATAATTTAGAAGAATTCTTACGCGAAGCACCAGCCAAAAGCTGGTGTGGACAACCCACCTTGGGCAAAGCCCGGTTTCGTTGGACGCAACGAGTAACCGTCGACGATTTGATGTCGCGGATTGCCACTGACTTCCCTCGCGTCGGCCGTGTGATCAGCCTGAGCCCTGGTAAACGCGGGGTTTCAGGCCGCCTCGGTGCACTCACGATTCGCGGCGACAAGGGTACAGCGGAGGTCACCGGCGACTTGCGTATTCGTCGCTTGCTCGGTGGGCTTAAATCATCCTTGTTTGCGGTAGACGTTGAAGGACCAATCGCGCGCCCGACGGCTTTTATTTTTCGTGGTGCTGGCTTTGGCCACGGCGTCGGCATGTGTCAGATGGGTGCCATCGGCATGGCCGAGGCTGGCAAATCGCACCAAGAAATTTTGAAGCACTACTATCGCGGCACCCATCTTAAAAAACTGTATTAGGGACAACCCTCTTTCAGCCGAATTGAATCCCTTGTGCCAAAGGCAAATCATCGCCCCAGTTGATCGTGCTGGTTTGTCGGCGCATGTATTGCTTCCACGAATCACTGCCCGCCTCTCGGCCACCTCCGGTATCTTTTTCGCCACCAAACGCGCCACCAATTTCGGCACCACTGGTGCCGATGTTGACATTGGCGATGCCGCAATCACTGCCCACAGCCGATAAGAATTTTTCAGCCGCCCGCAGGTCGCGGGTAAAGATTGCCGATGACAAACCATGCGCAGAATCGTTCTGCAAGGCGATCGCGTCGGCGAGCGAATCTACCGTTACGATATGCGCCATCGGACCAAAAACTTCTTCGCGCAACAACGGTAATGTGTGCGGCGAGCGCAACAATGCTGGTGTCATAAACGTCGCACCGCGACCGGCCACCGCTTCACCGCCACACAACAGCGTCGCACCCCCGGCTTGAGCAGTAGTAATTGCCGTACGCACCTGGGCCGCCGAGGCTGCATCGATCAGCGGCCCCATCATGGTCGAAACTTCAAGCGGATCGCCAATGCGCACTTGCTGCCACGCAGTGACCAAACGCCGTGATAACTCATCGGCAATGCCGCGCTGAACAATGACGCGCCGGATCGAGGTGCAGCGTTGGCCCGCAGTGCCTACCGCACCAAATAGAATGGCTCGCACCGCCAAATCTAGATCAGCGTCATCCAGGACAATGATCGCATTGTTGCCGCCGAGTTCTAGTAACGTCCGCCCCAAACGCTCGCCCACCACCTGCGCCACACGGCGACCCATCCGAGTCGAGCCCGTCGCCGAAATCAACGGCAGCCGGCGGTCGGCCAACATGTGTTCGCCGACGTCACTGTCGCCGCCAATAACCAACCCTAAAAGTCCAGCATGACCATGCTTGACCAACACTGCGTGGGCAATTTGATGACATGCAATAGCCGTCAACGGCGCTTTGCGCGATGGCTTCCACACCACGGCGTCACCACACACCAAGGCCAACAACGCATTCCAAGCCCACACCGCCGCTGGAAAATTGAACGCCGAAATCACGCCGACCACACCGAGCGGTTGCCATTGTTCATACATGCGATGATTCGGCCGCTCCGAGTGCATGGTCTTGCCGTAAAGCTGGCGTGACAAACCCACTGCAAAATCTGCAATGTCGATAATTTCTTGAATCTCGCCTTCACCTTCACCGACGATTTTGCCAACTTCTAAGGTGATCACACGCCCAAGCGCGGCTTTGTGACGGCGGAATTCATCGGCTATTTCACGCACGATTCCGCCACGCACCGGCGCTGGCACTAACTGCCATTTGGCGAAGGCAGTTTGAGCATCGGCGACCACCTGGTCATAGTCGGCGACCGCAGCTTCTTGGACATTCACCAACAAGCTACCGTCGGTTGGACTCCGACTGGCCAACAGATTTCCGGTGGTCGGCATTGCCCCGTTTGCGCCCCACGCACCGGCTAGCGTTGCGCCAGCTTCAATGCCTAGTGATGTTAGAATTTCGACCGCAGCTACATTCATGCGCTGGGTATACAGCAACTCATAGCGTTCCGGCACGCGGTGGCGTCACCGCTGCGACTGCGATGTATTGAAAGCGAAACAGCCGTTGCGCTTGATAATCGCCCAGCATTTCCAGCGCCAGTTCATTAAAATCAACCACTCGGACCCAGCGAAACCCGCAGTCGGCCAACAACGGCAAAATGTCATCGCTGCCAAACCGCACAGGCTCTCCAAGTTCACCCACGTAGTCACGGGTCGCTCGGTCTTCAGGGCGCAGGTTGGTT
>JAYWHS010000746.1:0-2858 GCA_043777635.1 Kofleriaceae bacterium
CACGTATGGATGTAGGACTGGTGTGCGACTCATGCAGCGCACTCACGCCAATTGGTGTGCCGCAATGCACTCGTTGCGGCTCGCCCGTGGCGTTGGACCCTCGACGTCTTACGGGACATCGCACGTCGCCTGCATCGGATACCGCGCGCCGAGCCGCCGAAATTGCCCCAAGCCCAAGCAATGATGGAGTTGTCGGTCGGGATGATCAGCCGTGTCCCAAATGCCACGCAATCGTCGCTGGGGGCCACAAGTTTTGCCACAGCTGTGGCGCGCGCATGCCCGAGCCGTTTGCGTTCGAAGAAACCCAAATCCGCCAGCTGCAAAAACCTGGTAGCCGCAACACGATGTTGTTCGGGGCCGCCCAGGCCGCCCACGCTCGGCTCACACTCATCCGTGGTGACGGTGAAGATGGCGTGTCATTTTCGTTAGCGGGCGACGAGCATCTCGCTGGCCGAAGCAACTGTGCCATCAGCTTTCCCGATGACGTTTTCCTGTCGCCAGTTCATGCCAATTTCATTTATCGCGACGGCCAACTCATCGTGCGAGACGAAGGTTCCATCAATGGAATCTATGTCCGCATTCAAAACAGCGTCGAAATTGCGACCGGCGCGAAATTTCTAATCGGCGAGCAAGTGCTCTCAGCCCAACCGGCGCGCCTTCATAGTGATATGCCGGAAGCTGACGGCACGTATTTCTCGGCAAGCATGCCGCGTCCCGCCGTGTTTGAAATTGTGCAGTATCTGCGCGGCGGTGAACGCGGTCGCGTCATCCGCCTTGATTCAGATGCAGCAACCATCGGCCGCGAAAATAATGTTTTGAATTTTCCTGAAGATCCATTTATCTCCGGACGCCATGCCGAAATTCGCAAAACCGGCGGATTTTTCACGTTGACCGATGTCGGTTCGCGCAACGGCAGTTTCGTACGAGTTGAAGGCGAGCAAGTCTTACGCCATGGTGACTTTGTGTTTCTAGGCCAACAGTTACTGCGAGTCGAAATTGTCTAAATCGGGCATTCCTAGCCAAGCTACTTTCCCGGAGTCACCATGATCACGTGCAATCGTTGCGGCAAAGACAATCAGGACAACTTCAAGTTCTGCCTCGGCTGTGGCGCGGAGTTAACAGCCCCCCGCTCCGATGTTGGCATGATGAAAACGATGATGGCGGATTCCGCGCCACCTGCGCAAATACCAGCGCCGACACCGGCGTACCAGGGCATGCCGCCTGCGGCTGCACCGTCGATTCGCAATTCGCCAATTCCTGGGATGCCGCCATCGGGACCGTTGCCAACCAATCCCGGTCCTATTGGACCACCGCCTGGGGTTCCGGGCTTTTCCCCCGGTTTTGCGCCCGCTGCTGGCGTGCCGGCTGGTGTGCGACGCTGCCCTTCTTGCAGTAGCGACGTTATGCCGGGGTTTCGCTTCTGCGGATCGTGCGGCTTTCGCATGGATGAACCGTCAGGCCTCATGCCAATGCCGCAAGCGCCAGCACCAATGCCTATGGCCCGGCCAACCATGACGCTGATTCGCCCAGACGGCACCGAAGGCGGCGTGTTTGAGCTCAAAATCGGCGATAACAAGATCGGTCGGCGCTTCGGTGCCATCTTTGAAAACGATGGCTATTTGTCACCGGTACACGCCGAGATCAACATTCAAGGCCAGTCCGCCCTGGTGCGAGATCTCGATAGTCTCAACGGTATCTTCGTCAAAATGACGCAAGAAGAAGAGCTACAAAATGGCCAGATCATTCGCATCGGCCAAGAGCTGCTGCGCTTTGAGTACATCCCGGTGCCTGAGCCCACCGAAGATGGCACCGAACTAATGGGCAGCCCCAACCCTGGATATTGGGGCAAATTGACGGTCATTATTGGCCGCGATATCACCGGTGCAGTGTTTCCACTGCTTGGTGACAGCGTGACGATTGGCCGCGAACGCGGGGAAATTAATTTCCCTGACGACGGCTACGTGTCTGGTTTGCATTCGCGCCTGTCGATTCGCGACGGTCGGGTCTACCTGATTGACCTTGGCAGCTCGAACGGCTCGTTTGTGAAGGTCAACGGTGAGCGCATGGTCGGTATGGAGTCATTCGTACTGCTCGGCCAACAACTATTTCGCGTCAACCTTACGTAACGCCTGACGTGACGCCAACCAGCTGACGGCCTTGAACCCTCGGCAACCGGCGCTGCGGGGTTACGCGAACTCAACCAGCGCGGCGCTCAAGTGCTCGCCGCATCTTGGCCAAGGCTTGCTCTTGCAGCTGGCGAATTCGCTCACGTGACAACTGATACTTATCGCCAATTTCTTTGAGGGTCAGTTCGCGCTCCGTATCAAGCCCAAACCGCTGCCGCAAAATGTCGGCTTCGATAGGTCGCAGTTCACTCAAGACCGCACGCACTTCTTCGGTTGTCGAAGCTTCGGCCATCACGTCTTCGATGGTCGTCGTGCCATCGGGATCGACCAAAACTTCGGCGAGCGTGCGCGATTCGGTATCACCCCCGCCACCAATCGGGCGGTCGAGCGAAATCGACTGTTCGAGTAACCAGCCCCGCATCTTTTCAACTTTGTCGAGTTCCGTGCCGGTGGCTTGCGACAGCTCTTCGGATGTCGGCGTTCGACCCAGCGAGGCCGTGAGTTGGCGACGCGCACGATTGAGCCGATGCTGGGCATCGATCATGTGCACCGGCAAGCGTACTTCACGGCCTTTATCGGCCAGCCCTCGACTGATGGCGTGGCGAATCCACCAACTCGCATACGTCGAGAAACGAAAACCACGTTGATAGTCGAAACGTTCGACGGCCTTGATCAATCCAAGATTACCTTCTTGAATCAAATCGGCGAGCGCCATCCGGCCATGGTTGAAGC
>JAYWHS010000747.1:0-2851 GCA_043777635.1 Kofleriaceae bacterium
GTACGGTTGAATCGTTCATAGTCATCCGGGTTTGGGCTCGTCAGCAAGGTACGGATAGACTACAGTCCTCGCAACTATGCAGTTGCATTTTAAAGTCGAAGGCATGACCTGCGCACGCTGCGTTGGTAGCGTGCGAGCCGCCGTACTTGCACTCACGGGCGTTCACGGTGTTGAAATCGAACTGGCAACCGGCGACGTTACCGTTGAAGCACTCGGTGACGCCAACCGCGCCGCCATTGCAAGCGCTATCACCGCCGCTGGCTACCCAGCTGAGCCAGTCGCGAGCGCGTAATGGTAAAGTTGCGCCGCACCGCACCGTGGGCATTCACTTGGTTGTTCAGCCTGAGCTTCGCCGCCACGGGTTGTGCCGCATCGAAAGCAGCAACTTCTACTGGGCCATCAACATCTGCACAGTCAACCTCGGCAGCTGACCCATCCTGTCCGGTAACCGTACCGGGCACCACCGTCACCGTCGAAGATACCGCCACTGGTGCAGCATTTTTGTTCGTTACTACCGGCGATCCCGAGCTTGTACGCACTCGTGCAACGGCATTGGCTGCGATGCACAACGACATGCACCGTGCGATGGGCGCCTTGCCCGACGGCTCAGCCTCAACCACCGCCGTCGCTGCAAGTAGCCACCATCATCACCATTCGGTAGCCGCAACCGCCAATGACAATACCGCGCCAACCGGCCCCGCGATGGTCATGCCAATGGGCCAAATGATTTCAGTGCACAGTCGGGCAACCACGACCAACATCGAGCAAGGCGCACGCGTTGATTTTATCAGCTCGCCAAATGATGTCGCGCAATTGCAAAACGAGTTACGCGTACATGCGCAACATCTCGACGGTGGCACATGCGAAATGTAGGTTTGCGACAATTGCTGTTGGTTTTTTGCATGGCATTGCTAACTAGCGGTGCGGCCTGCACCCCAGCGACGCAACCGATAACAGCGCATTCACCCGTTAACCCAGCTGCACCAACCGGCAAACTCGCTGGTGCACCGGCAGCCTATGCTGGAGCCAGCACCGCCGGCGCACCAATGTTACCTGCGACAACCAGCACTCCGACCACGGGCCAACCGGCGACACCGGCAGCCCCAGCTCACCAGCACAAACACTAAAATGACGTGGTTGCGTTTTTTCGTGGCTGCCGTCGCTGTTGCCACTACCACCGTGCTTTGCACCGGCGGCTGTTTGCCCTCGGCATCTCAGTTGCGGCAACAATCAACGGCGCAACTCGCCAAGCGATGGGATGCCACGAGCGGTGATGCAACGAGTGCCAATGCTGCACAACGGTCAACCTTAGTCACCAAACTGCTCACGGCCCCGTTGACCCAAGCCTCGATTGTCAAGCTGGCACTCGCAAACAATCCAGCGATGCTGATGGCCTTCGATGAACTCGACATCGCTGCGGCTGACGTTGGCATCGCCTTAGCACCACCAGCGATTCATCTCGATTTCAGCATGCGGTTCAACTCATCAAGTTACGAGGTAGAGACCGAAGCGCTCGTCGATGTCATGGCCTTGATCAATCGAGCGTTGCATCGCAAACTCGGCGCGGCCGCCGCCATTCAAGCGCAAAGTTTGGCCACCGCACGGGCCCTCGAACTCGGCAGCAACGCCGAGCTAGCCTTCCTCGCCGTGGTGGCAGCTCAACAAGAAGCTGCGCTGCGCCAACAAGTGTTCGATGCCGCCGACGCTGCGGTTGCAGTGCGGCAACGCATGCACGCCGCCGGCAACACCACCGATTTAGCGATGGCGCGCGAACTTGATCAACGCGAACAAACCCGCGTTGAATTGGGCCGAGCCCAGTTGGCTGTCGAAGTCGCACGAGAACAACTCAACGCGGCAGTTGGATTTACCGGTCAGCAGACACGCTGGACCATCGCCGAGGGTTTGCCCAAGCTACCCGACGTCTCGCCTGCCCTCGACCAACTCGAAGCCGAAGCGGTGATGGCCAACCTCGGTATTGTCGCAGCGCAAGCACAAACTGAAGCCGCCGCCGAACGTGCCGGTATCGCAAACAAACGGCAATGGTTTCCCGAACTCGCGGCCGGTGTGGCGTTGGTAAATCATGGCAGTGGCATCGAAGCCGGCCCATCGATTCGGATTGGCTTGCCGTGGCTCGGTGGCGCTGGCCCCATGGCCGATCGAGCCGCAGCCGAACTGCGCCGCGCCGCGCATCAACTCACCGCACTATCCATTGATTTGCGTGCAGCAGCCCGCGCTGCGCGACTAACCGCGTTAGCCACATTTGCCGAAGCCAAACAACTTCGCGATGTGGTGGTGCCGCTGCGCCAACGTATCGTCGACGAAACCCTGTTGCACTACAACGCGATGAACGCCGATCCGTTCACGTTGATCATGGCGCAACGCGAACTTACCGACGGTAATCGGCAGTTGCTTGCCGCCCAACTTAGGTTTGCCCAAGCCTTAGTGCGCGTTGCAGCGTTACGTCATGGCTTGTTACGGCGAGAACTACTCACAGTGCCGGGCGGTGCCAACGATGGCCCACGCGGGGCCACGTCTACCACCGGTGTGCATCACTAATTTATGACTTCACCTAAAACGGTTTCGCGTCGCGGTTTACTTTCAGGCGGTTTGGTCGCAGGCGCAGCCGCGGTTGGCGCGCGGATCACACGCAGCGCAGCCGCAGTACCTGTCGTCGGGGCGACAGCGTCAACACCGACTGCCGTGGCAGCACAATCATCACAAATTACCGTGCCCAATGGTGCCGTCATGCCGTCCACCGTGCGCGCTGGCATCAAAATTTTCCATCTCGTCGCCGAGCCGATCCACCACGAACTGACCACTGGCCTGCACATCAAAGCCTGGGGCTACAACG
>JAYWHS010000748.1:0-2851 GCA_043777635.1 Kofleriaceae bacterium
CGCCGTGATCTTATTACGCCAGCCGGTCGGCGTGCGCCACGATGCGTGTCCCACCCTCGGCGAAGTCGTGCGCTGGATTGCCGATACCGGCGGCTACACAGGTAAATCTTCCGGCGGACCGCCCGGCGTCCGCATTATCGCGCGCGCCATGATTCGGGTCGAGGCCGTCGCTGCCGCGCTCGCCGCCATGCGCGATCCAAGCGGGACTTGTGGCTAATGCTCAGACGTACGAGCGTCCAGCCGATCAACGCTAGGTGGCCGATGATGACGGCAACGAGCACCACCCAACGCGGCAGAGCACCGACCGGCACGCGCAACAGCAGTACACCGATGAGCGGCAGCGTCTGTAAAGCGTGTAATGAAATGAAGTGCGTCACTCGCAAATCGCCGTGGTTCAGGCTCCAATTCACCACCGGCAGGCCCGCGCCACCGTCGATGCCGCCCACCGAGTGGCGCATCTGGCTGGCCATGCGAAAGCCTGAAAATGCAGCAAGCATAAACAGCCACAGTGCAACGCGCCAACTGGTTGAGCTAATCGCATCAACCGGCTGCCCAGCATCGCTGATGAGCGGCCGCACGGTCGCGACCACGGCAATCACCAACATCGCTAGCGTGGCAACCACGATAGCGGCGGCCATCAAGTTCCACATCAGGCCGTTGAAGCGGCCATGAATATTAAAATGCGAAGTTGTGCCACGCGCGGCTTGCAGCGTGATCGGTAACATTTCGAGAATCATGGTGATCGCAAGCGCCCAGGCTAACGCGCGTTGCACCACCGCTGAAACGCTGAGCAGCGGCAGCACAAAGGCGATGCTGGCCAAGAACAACGCGATCGAAATACCAAACTTAAACGGCTTGAGTGCGGGATGCACGCCGAGCACCGGCGCGGCGCTGACCGTCACCAGGACCAACGCGATGAGCCCAACGAGTAGGTGCGCGCCTGCTGTATACAAGAGCAGCCGGTCGGGTAGACGCGGAAACATGGTGCCCAACATTCTACTGCATCAAGCCGATGCGTCAACGCATGCGGTGGCGGCCCCGCGAACCTTTAGGCGCTTCGCTCGGTGGTGCTTGATGATATTTGCTAGCCAACGCCGCAACGACATCCGGCGGTACCAGTCCGGTGATATCACCGCCGAGCGATGCGACTTCTTTGACCAGCGACGAGCTGACGTAGTGATTCTTTTCGTCGGTCATGAAAAACATCGTGTCAATGTCAGGTGCCAAGCGGCGGTTCATATGGGCGAACTGAAATTCGTACTCGAAATCGGCTAAGGCTCGCAGGCCACGAACAATGACCTGGGCATTGTGTTGCCGGCAAAAATCGACAAGCAAGCCATCGAAAGCCTGGAATGACAGCCGGCCACGATATGCCGGCAGCGCATCGGCAATGAAGGCGATGCGTTCGTCGACGGAAAACAACGGCGATTTGCGTTGGTTGACCGCAAGGGTCACAATAACGTGATCAAATAAACGCAGCGCACGCTGGAGAATATCGAGATGGCCGTTGGTGATTGGATCAAACGTGCCAGGGTACACGGCTACCGATGCTGCGCGCGTGACCGGCACGGATGATGCTGACGACGGTGCATGTACCGTCGTCACTGCCGGTTTTGCGGCGGGCGCGGTTTTGCGGGGCGATGTCGCGGCCGTTGCGTTTGCAGTATTTGTTCGCCGACTCGCCACCTTGGATTTCGCTGCGCTCATACAACCTCCTGTACACGGTAGTAAGAAACCACGGTATCACCGTAACGACGTTGGTCGGCCAATGTCAAAACGCCGAGCGTGGCAGTTGGTTCATTGCGGCGGTCGTGCTCGATCATCACGGTCGCATCGGCAGTTAAACTGGCGGCCGGCAGTACCAGTGCGGCCTGGGTTGCCAAGTCGGTCCGATACGGCGGGTCAATAAACACCCAGTGCCAAGGCGTGGTGGGGCGTTCTGTGATCGCGCGCACAGCATCGAGGGTCTTGATCGTCACGTAGTTGGCCGCCACTTGCAACGTGTCGAGATTGTTGCGCAGCGCCTGCAACGCCGTCCGCCCGTTGTCGACGAACGTAGCGTGCACGGCCCCACGCGATAGTGCTTCGAGGCCCATGGCCCCCGATCCGGCAAAAAGGTCGAGAATGTGGCAATTTTGGGGCGGATCGCCCAAGACGTTAAAAATGGCTTGGCGGACGCGCTCGGAGGTCGGGCGGGTGGTCATTCCTGGTGGTGCCCGCAGTACGCGCCCACCAAATCGCCCGGCGACAATTCGCATGCCAACCGCGTACCATGCCGGGCCTGTGCTTGAAAAGTAGGGGGCCGGTGTGATTCCGGGCTGGGAAATTGGGGTTAACCGTCAAGATGCGTCATAATTAACGCAGTTATGACTGTGAGCGGGAACCTTGCTGGCTGGATGCTTGAACGTTTTGCTGCGCCTGGCATGGCCGGGCGAGTTGCACTGCGGCAAGGCGATCGTCAACTTACCTATGCTGAACTCAGCGCCATGGTCGGGCGCATCTCGGATGTGTTGCGTGGCCTAGGTTTGCAACGAGGCGAGCGAGTTGCACTGTTCATGCGCGATACCATGGAAGCTGCGGCGTCGATTCTCGGAATCATGCACGCGGGTGGCGTAGCCGTGCCGCTGTCTGAACTTATGACGGCTGCGGATGTGAAACGCTACTTGATGCACTGCGGTGCAGCGATTGCTATCGTCGAAGCCCGGCTGGAGCCATTGATCGACGAAGTGCGCGTTGAATTGCCGATGCTGCGCGAAATTTTATGCGTTGGTTTGGGCGATCAACCAGCCAATGAGCGCGGTGAGCGCGACTATTTCTCGGCGGTGGCGCGAGCCACGTCTGGCGCAGCGGC
>JAYWHS010000749.1:0-2851 GCA_043777635.1 Kofleriaceae bacterium
AAGCAGCGCGACGATTCGCGCCTCAGTCGAGTAAATACTCCACGCACCGGTCGTACTCAATCGGAGCCCCGGTCCACAGCGGAGCGTTGGTCCGCGCGGTGATGGCGAGCAATATATTGTTGTGGCGCAGCCGGGCCAGGCTGCCGGGCGTGCGCTCGGGTTGGGCCGAAACCAGGTGGCCGCGTGGGTCGAAAAAACGCCAAGCATGGGTGCCGGCAACATCAGCCTCGACGCGAAAACCGCCTTCATGTACCAGGCGATGATGGGTGCTACACAACAGCACCAAGTTATGCAGCGCGGTTGCGCCACCGTTGACCCAGTGTTCAACATGGTGCCCGTCCACAAAGTGCCGATGGGTGCATCCCGGAAACCGGCAGGTGCGGTCGCGCAGCAGCAGGGCGCGATGGATTGCAGCCGGAATCGTGCGGGTCTTGCGGCCCACCGAAAGTGGTTGACCCGCGGCATCGACGACTGCTGTCACCACGCCAGCATCACAGCACAGCCGCCGCACAGTTGCCGCTGCGAGTGGTTCACCGTCGGCGGTCATTGCAAGATGCTGCGGTGACGCTTCCGCGGAAGCGTGCAGCCCGGCCAGCGGCACGGTCACGATGATCTCAACCGGCGAACGCTGGGGTCGATTGCCGCGCACCCGTTCGTTGAAAATTGCCATCACTGCATCAGCGCGCTGCATCGTCAGTGTCACCTGAGGTGCTGCTGCGGCTGGTGCCGACGCTTCCGCGGAAGTGTGAGGGGTGGGTTGGCTTGCATCTGACGTATTGGCATTTTCGATTCTGCCGCTAGTGGCGTTGTGCGTTGCATCGCCACGCGGATTGTTCGCTGCCCCGCGCACCGCAGCAAGTCCCGCATTGATCGCGGTCCACACCACCGCTGCTTCATCATTCGTGAGCACCAACTCGATCTTCACCATGCCGTCATCCAGCGTGCGTCGAGTCGCCGCGCGTTTAGCTGCGACGTATTCAGCCTTCAACGCAACATTGCTCAATACACCGGCAAACGATCGGCACAATTTGTCCAAGCCCGACGCTGGCATGCGTTTGGCGTACTCAACCCAAAGTTGTTCGTTGCTCGGCGTTGCTACCCGCGAAATCGCTCGCGCCTTCGAATACGACATGGCCCCGCGTCGCAATTCTTCGTCGACAATGGGCAACTCACCCAACTTTTTGGCAACGCGCAACCGTTCACGCGCGGTGGTCAAGTCCCAGCCGATGCGCC
Organism: Kofleriaceae bacterium; assembly: GCA_043777635.1. Lineage (GTDB taxonomy): Bacteria > Myxococcota_A > Polyangia > Haliangiales > Haliangiaceae > JABFXX01. Next base: position 1,234 of record JAYWHS010000749.1, read on the forward strand.
ATGCCAACCAATGCGCACACGATACCGCGCCTTGTTTGGCCCAGCCGAGCGCTTGGTCAAATTCGCGAATCGCCGTTAACAAACCGTGCATCGCTGCGTCGATATGCGCCGCCAATTCCGCGATTTGTTCGCCGAGCCCGTCGATATCAACACCCTTCGCCACCAACCCACCCTTTTGCATGACGCACTCTACCACCAGGTTTTTCGACCCTGCTGCTTCACCGCTGCGCTGCGTTTACGCCACTGACGACGTTTTTTGCTGCTGCACAACAAATCTTCGTCCAGCGATTAGCTGCGTGCTGCTCGTCGATAAAAATCGCCCGCCTCGCAACATCACATGTCGTACAGCAAAAAATGTCGTCTACAAAAATCGACATTATTTACGTTGCCGATTTCGGTTGCTACGCGGCGCCCCCAATTGCCCGGCAAATCTTTGAATCTAACCGTAGGAGAAAAACCGCAGCGTTCAGTGAAATCACCAGCGGGGTCGCGCGATGAAAGTCCCGGAAACCGAAATTGCCGCGACGGCGGTGGCCTCCTTCTCAAAAAAGCCAGAGTAGGCGGAGCAGCAAGACTTCGATGAAATTCTTTCCCTGATTCAAAACGCAAAACAGCGAGCGTATCAGGCTGTCAATGGCGAGCTAGTCAACCTGTACTGGCAGGTGGGCGAATACATCAGTGGTAAGTTGAAGTCCGCAGCTTGGGGCGATGGAGTGGTAGCCGAACTAGCGCGTTTTTTGGCACGCACGCAGCCCAGCTTGCGCGGTTTTACCAGAGCCAGCTTGTTTCGCATGCGGCAATTCTTCGATGCATATAACGGTGATGCAATTGTCGCGGCGCTGCTGCGACAATTGCCGTGGACCGTAAGCGCCCGGAAGAACGAGAGTTTTACCTTCGCCTGGCCAGCCGTGAACGCTGGCCAAGTCGTGAGCTACGGCCAAATTGAATGTGGGCTGTTTGAACGCGCCGTAATGAACCCGCCAAAAGTCGCGACAGCGCTGCGACAAATGCATCCTGAAGTCGCCAGCATCTTCAAAGATGTTTACACGCTGGAATTCCTCGATCTGCCCGCCGGCCATTCCGAAGCAAACCTCGAAGGCGCGTTGTTGAGCAATCTCGGTCGGTTCATCACCGAACTTGGCGTTGCATGTGGACCCGCTTCGATCCAGACCGGGCCATCTTTGTAATGGACGCGGACCGTATGCCCTTTGAGGTTGGGATTGCGCCGCAACGCCATATCCTGCAAATCGCCAGGCAATGCTGCTCGCAGCTCCGCGATGTCGGTTCCAGCACGCGGCGAATCGCCACCCTTCTCGGTGCTAGTAGTGGCAGGTGTGCGTGCAGGTTTTGCTGCCGGCTCCAAAGCATGGGCGTCACTATTGCCCTTTTCAACTTGCGTGGTGCGCGCAGGCTCCGCAACGGGCCCAGTTGGCGCGGCGGTTTTAGGCTCGGATACTTTCGATCGCTCATGCGGCGCGGGCGCATTGCCGTCGGGCTTTGCGGTGTTGGATGCTGCCGAGCCACTGGCCGTGCCACCGTCAGGTTTCGCCGGCAGCGGTTCATGCACAGGCTGCGCCTCGGGCGGCGTCGACGCGGGCTTGGTCGCTGGTTCCGCCGA
>JAYWHS010000750.1:0-2846 GCA_043777635.1 Kofleriaceae bacterium
TCGAACCGCAACTTCGCCGTCGACTTGCAAGGCCGTTTCATCGTCGGTAGCTACGATGGCATCAACGCCAAAACCTCGTCGGGCACCGTTGGCGTTGGCATCAACTGGTTCTAGCGTCGAAGGGTCATCGGTACGGGCCGGTGATCAAAGCATCGACTTCTGACAGATTCTCGAGGCTGCGCGCGGCCAGGTCAGGACGGCCATGATAATCGGCGAGCGCGTACAGCAGCACTCCGCCTTTGCCGGTATCAATGGCACGCTCCCACGGCATGGTTGGGCTCTCCTTGGTCCATGCAGCGAGCAAAGATGAGCGCATTTCTTCGGCCACTTGCTCCGGAACATACTGCACTGGCGCCCCGATGCCGGTGGCATGTTTGCGAATCACACGTCCTAGCATCTCGCGTTTACCTGGGCGGCCAAACACAAAGGTGGCGACGCAGATCGCGACTAGCACACTGAACCATATCCACGGATGTGCGATGAGCTTACCGCGCTTGTCGATGAACGCCATGAGCGCAACAATGAATGCGCCGATACCGGCCCATACCCGCAAAAAGCCAAACATCACGCTCTTGCCGTGCATGGGGATTTCAAAACCCGACACGCCCGTGCCCAAATCATTCAACGCGTAATACGAGGTCAGCGGCAGGATCGGCAACCCAAGTACAAAATATTTGGTTTGGATCGATTCGCCTAAAGCGGAATCAACTTTACCAAAAAACATCGTGCCGATTTGCATGACTACTGGCCCAACAGAGTAAGGACGCTCGCAATTTGTTCGTCGCTGGCCATAAATTTTTCAATTTGTGCACCGCTGGTCAGTTGCAGCAGGCTGGTTTTTTTAGCGGCCAGTTTATCGGCTCGCAGCGCGCTGCGGTCAAACGTTAACATCGGATTCGCGCCCTTTGCGTTGACGGCCATTGCGACCACGCCCTTCATGATCGCTTTGACAAAAACCACGCGTTGATTGGTAAACACCAATTCACCAAACCGATTCCCGAAAATCCCCTTTTTTCGCATGAGCGGATACTGGACGACGAGTTGCTCACCTTCGTTGAGCTTGAGCCTTGGCACGGTCATGTTGAATGGAATCTGCATAGATGAACAGTAAAGCACATAGAGTGCCAACGTTGTGCGCGGCGGTGGCCCGTTGGGGCGAGGCACAGGTGAAGCTGTGCAGGTTGAGATGTTTGTTGTGATGGGTGCGCTCCGACCCAGGGCGGGTCCGTGCGCGCAGGTTTGGGGGAAAATATCGGGGGGGAATATCGGGTCAGAGGCTGAGTGAACTGCGGAGGCTATCGCTCTAGGGAGTTTATCAAGGTGATGATGATCGTGATGCTCGTGATGATGGTTGGTGAAGCGACGCAACGAAAATCCGGCGATGCTAAAAAACTTGGTGGTGGCATGAAGCCAGCGGCGAGGCACCTACCCCCTGCGATGGCAGTGTGACCGTTCACTCGTGACGTTCGCGCCACCCGAGCATGGCAAGATGCACTCAGCGCGGATGCCCGGCTTGAACCACTTGGGATCCTCTGAACCGGGCGCTCTCGACATTCACTCACAGTCACCTGCCATCTTGTGGGTGGCCGGTGCCCGCCGCTTCCGTGCCATGCCTTCACTATCTGCAGAACGCATATCCCACCGTCGATCCATCTGTCCGCAAGTCCGCAAGTCCGCAAGTCCGCAAGTCCGCAAGTCCGATCTCGCTATTGTCGTTACTCCGCGTGTTTTCAACCACCTCAGGTCATCGCCGTACCGCCATAGGATAACTGCTCAAAAATACATTTGTTCGTTCACTACAATATATGTACAATATATTCATGCCGACAAGTATTCATCTCCCACGAGCACTGCTTGCAGAGGTAGAACGACGCGCCAAAGCACAGAAGATTAGCCGCAATCGCTTGATCGTTTCCGTACTCGAAAATGAGTTTAAACGGCGGACTGATTGGTCTGAATCGTTTCAGCAATTACTCGGCAGCTTAGGGTCTGATGGCGACGCCTTTGCAACCGAACTTGAAGCAGTCGTCCGAACCCGGCGCAGCAAACGACCTATCGAGTTTTAGCGAAATCGCATCATCATGAAATACGTACTCGACACCAACGCCATGACGCGCTTGTTCCGGCAGGAAACTGTCTTTGTTCAGCGATTACTAGCAAAACGAAGATCGGATGTTTTGGTGCCCGAAGTAGTCTTCGCTGAGATGGCGTTTGGCGTAGAGCGCCTTGGGAAAACCAAACGCGCCAAAGCTATCCAATCCTTCATTGATGCCATGCGCGAGGAATTTGAAATAGCTCCGTGGACGTCCGAGGTTTCCGACCACTTTGGTCGCGTTAAAGCGAAACTCGAAACACGCGGTGCAAAAGTAGAAGATTTTGATATCGCAATTGCAGCGCATGCTCTCGCAGTTGACGCAACTCTCGTAACGTCCAACCGCAAACACTTCGAACGCATCGACGAACTATTGATTGAAGATTGGGCGTAGCCCGTGACGGCAACGGAGTTTGCTGGTTCGTTGCGCTCTCAGTCGTACGGAGACCACTGAGGCTGACCTAGCCACGCCTCCAAATGCGAGTCGTCTTTGTATTTGCCAACAAAAAACGTTTTATCATTGGGAATTCCGCCCCACTTTGCATGAACTCGATTAAATTCAAAAGGTAGCAGCCAGTTCTCGTCGTCGTGCGAGCTAGCATGCATCGTTAGGGCGTTCCATCGCTCAACATTGTTAAAGTGCTCAGGCCATTCTTAGAAGTGGACCCCAAAAACTAGGCCAGTAAATTAGAGAGAGCAAAGCGGCGGAACCTGAGCGAGAATAGGACCGACCGTGAAAGATCATCGAAAAAAA
>JAYWHS010000751.1:0-2843 GCA_043777635.1 Kofleriaceae bacterium
AAGTCGATTGAGGTCCATCGCAATTCATCGCTGGTGTTGCCTTGAGCAAAACCAGTCGATAATGCAATCAGTTGCGATTCTGCGCTGCGCAGTGAATCGCGCAAAGCAAGTTGGCCACGGACGATTTGGTCAAGCAAGCCGCCCAACGACAACGAAACCTCGGGCATCGACCAGCGGGTCAGATGCGACGACAGGCCCGTGAGCCGTTCCCATAGGTGCTGCAATTGTTCGACATCACCACCCATACCGGGCGCAACTTCTGGCGTCGCAAGGTCGCTGTGTCCTTCGTCGTTCGCTGCAATCGCTGGCTGCACCGTGCTGGTTGCAGCCGCAGCTATGCCAGCGAAAATCGCGCAGGCTAGCATTTTGGATGAGCGGAGGGGCGTCGACATGGGCGAGGTACGAGTCTTCGGCCATGGCACCTAACACGTCAACCCGCAGAAGGCCAAAAAAACCGAAATGGCCAAGTCTTCGGTCACCCAAGGGCACCCTGAAGCACCCTTACCTACATTCATGTTGCTTCGCACGGCGTCGCAGCGCAGAATGCGGACGTTTCGATGTCAGCTATAAAACCTGTTGGATTTTCGCCTCGCTCACGTTGGGGCACGATTGCGATTTTACTGTTGGTCGCGTTCGGCTTTGCGGTGGCGGTGCAAGCATTGGCCTGGTGGCATATTGGCAGCGCGCAACTTGGGCCGATTGAAAGCCGCAGTTGTTTTGGCGGACCTTGTCGCGTCCAAAACTTATCGTGGACCACTGGCTCGGGCTTCTGGCTGCGCATGGGCTATGCAACATACGCGGGCGGTTTAATCGCTTCATTCATTGCGGTCATGTGCGCGGCTGGCATCGCCGCCAAGCGGGTGCCGGCCTTGCTTGGCAAAATGCTGATGATTTCGGTGGTCACCGCCGTGGTGCCGGCCACGTTGTTTGTCACCGGCCTGCCACGTCTCGGTGAAACGTCACTGGCCATTGGTGTGCCAGTATTTTTTGCAAGCGTCGTACTGGGTGCACTGGCCGCTTTGATTGTGTTTCGCGCCGCCCGGTTGCCTAACGCTAACGCCTAACGCCCAATGGGTGGCCGTCGCTGTGGTGCGCTATTTCCGAGGGAATTTTGCAAACGGTTTTTGCAGCTTGGTAGTCCAATCGGCGGCTTCTACCACCAGCGGTGCCACGATCGAAATTTTACCGCCATCTTTGGTCGCGGTGACTTTGACGTCCTTGGCTGCTTTGGTGATTTTGAGGTCGATGTTCACGGTTTTTGCCGTCGGTGGTTGATCGCGCAAAGCGGTTGCCACCGTGTTGATGTACGTAAACCAGCGCGTGTTCATCGTGGCATCGCAGTCCGGTCCGTCAACCGTGATCTTGAATAAGAACCGGCTGCGAAACGCGGTGATCATTTCGATCACCATGGCGCGGTTGGATTCTTTGGAGCCGGCGCTTTGGGTTTCGATGTCATTCCAATCGTCGCCGGTTACGTGCTTGGCGTATTGTGCAACATCGCGGGTGAAAAATGACGCCGCGTGAATACCGCCAAATTTGGGATCTGCCAACTTGGCGCGGCAGGCTGGGCCAACGTTGAACGTAAACAGTTTATCGAGCACTACGCCGTTGACGAAATTAGAGTTAACGAACAACTGATAGGCGTAATCATTGGTGAACCCAGAAGCCCGTTGCCGAAATGGGCGTTCGATGATGTCACTCCACTGTGGTGGTGTGATGTCGCGTGCCGCCGTGTATTCAACTGCGGTGCCATCGGGTGACATCGTGTACGTCACCGTGCGCGCAGCCTTGCGAGCTTTGATGGTGATCGCCAGGCTTGGCACATCGATTGGATACGCATTGAGTGCGGTGATCGCTGTATATAGATAGCCGGCCCACAGCGCGCCGCTACCATTGTCACAATCATCGCCTTCAATATCGATGGTGATCGAAAATTTGCTGCGGAACTGATCAATCTTAGCGGCCACTATGGCCTGATTCTTTTCTTTGTCTTGATTTTCAATGTCGGCCCAGGATTCACCGGTAACCCGTTTGGCCCAGTTTTCGATGGCGCGTGTTACAAAACCCGCCATGTGCACGGCGCGTCCATCCTTGTCGCCAAGCTTGGCCAGGCATTTAGGGCCAACTTTAAAAACAATCAGCTTATCGACGATAGCTTTAGTGTAGGGCTGGCCACTGCTGGTGAGAGTGGCTTCACCCAGGGTTTGCGGTTCCGCGTGCGCAATGGTAGCGCCGATGCTGGTGACGGCACCCACGATCGCAGTCGCGAAAAACTTGTTCGAAAATAATTGCATTGTGCACAGCGTCCCTCACCGGCGGCGTCGGCGCAAGGGCTTTGAATTATCCGAAGCCGAGTAATTTACCAACTTGATACACGGCCAGGCTCACCAAATACGCCAGCCCGGTCATGTAGCCCAGTAAAAATAACGGCCAACGCCAGCTTTGGGATTCACGTTTCACTACCGCCAGCGTGCTCATGCACTGGCACGCCAAGGCGAAAAATAACAACAACGACATGCCGACTAGTGGCGTGTAGGCTTTGCCGCCCGACGGTGTTTTGGCATCAGCCAGGGTTTGCCGCAGCGACTCATGTTGTTTGTCTTCGTCGAGTGAGCGATCGACGCCGACGGTAATTCCCATGGTAGCAACAAATACTTCGCGTGCAGCGAACGACCCGATGATGCCCACGCCGATGCGCCAATCAAAACCCAACGGTGCAATCGCCGGTTCGATCGCTTGGCCCATACGGCCACCATAACTATTTCGCAAGCGCGCGGTTGACCGTTCGGTTTCAAGCGCCGACTTGCTGGCGTCGTCTGATGCAGTGGCGATGAGTGCATCGT
>JAYWHS010000752.1:0-2842 GCA_043777635.1 Kofleriaceae bacterium
ACCTGCGCGCCGCTAACGCTTACTTGGTGCGCAGCCGAGCGGCGACATCGGCTTGAACGGTGGCGCCACCGCGACGATCGGCAGCGACTTTTGCAACCCTATAGAGCAAGCGCGTAAGCACGGGCCGTTTGGCGCTGTGCGCGACGTCACCAAAAATTCGCCACACGATCGGCACATACGCCGTGAATGGCCCCAGCACTAACACGGCCGCTGCATGCTTCACCGAGCGCAACGCGAACGTCGACTGCTGTGGACCAGGCAACGCAGCGAGCCCTGCATACGCCTCGGCTCGGATGATGTCACAGTCACTGCGCAGGGCTGGTAAATTCCAAACCGTCGCGAGCCGAGCGTGGCGCTCAAAAACATCGGCGGCTAGCAATGCCGCAGCCCAATCACCTTGTTTGATCGCGAGTTCGCAGCGAAATATATCGCACTGCACCTGGGCCATGCCCAAGGCCGCGTCATCGAACGGCAATTCGCTCGCAAGCACATGAGCTGCGGCCAGTTGGCCGGCGGCAACTAAGGCCCGACCGCGAAACGCACGGGCTAATATCCGGCTTACAAAATCATCACTATCCTTTACCGTCCGCACTAACAGTAGCACCGCGAATGCATGCTCACCGGCTTGCATTTCGCCGATGCCGCGATAGCAACGCAGAAACGACGCTTCCCATGATTTGGCCATGCCAAGGTCTTCACAGAGGTGTTCACCGGCAGCAAACGCAGTGCGCATTTTGGTCCACTCGCCACGGCAGGCGTACAGAATGCCAAGCGCAGTTTGGCCTACAGCCTCGGCATATTCATCGTTATGCTTGCGCGCGCGCTTGATTGCAATATTTGCAAATCGTCGGCCCAGCGTACCGTTGGTCAATGCGATCAGATACGCCGCCGACAAAGCATGGGCAAGGTTGATATTCGCGGCGTCATCGCTACGCCAAGCAACCCGCAGCATGCGCATAGTGTAATCGAACGCTTCCAAGGGGCGCGTTGTCGCTAACAACTTGGTCACCATACGAAACGTTAACGACGCAACCGCATCGTGCGGCGCTGCACCGCGGCGCTGGGCCAGCCCAGCTACCGCTAGCGCTGTAGACGTGAAAGCTGATTTGAGCGAACTACCGTGTGCTACCGGGCCGTGGCGTCGCAGCAGCTCGCGCGCAAACGCCATGCCCTGTTCAATGTTGCCACCCTTGATATCGGCTTCCGCCGCGTGCCGCAGCCACGTGGCTCGTTCGTTTGGTAAATTATCGGCCAAGGTGCGAAAGGCCAGCGCAGCAGCGCCTTGATTGCCGGCGAGTTGAGCGCTGCGCGCGATACCCAGCGTCGCTTCATTTTCGATTTTGATGCGCTCCGCAACCGAAGCGTCACAGCGCGCGGCTTGGCTGCGCGCTCGTTCGAACCAAAACCGTGCATTGGCAAACGCCAGCTGCCGCAATCCGATTTCGGCCGCTTGTAAGCACCACTGCGCACCAGCCAGCGACGGCCCCGCGGCACACAGCTGGCTGGCGATCATATGAGCGAAGGTTGCAGGATCATTTTTGGCGATGTGCCACGTTGCGATCCGATTATGCAAAATTCGTTTTTGCACCTCGCGCATACTGCGATACACGCTCACGCTAACGCTAGGGTGCACGAATTCATACCCACCACGATTCGCTGCCGCACCTGCGGTTCGAATCAACCGCGCATCAAGCAACGCGCTAATCGCACCATGCAGCGCGAGCGGCGCCAACTCGGTAAGTTCGGCGAGTTGGCCAAAGTGTAAAGCCCCGGCAGCCCCGGCCAAATACAACGCGACAGTGCGCGCATGCTCGCCAAGCCGCGCGATACGCATGAGCGTGGCATCTTGAATGTCAATTTCATCGTCGGTCAAGTCACGCAGCGTCGCCGGTGCCATGATTACATCGGTCGGCAAATCGGTTTGTAACATGCTCTCATCGGCGTACAGTTCCGTGAGTAACGGACTGCCAGCTGCCATGTCCGCAACCCGCTGTTTTGCCGAGTCGCTGGCAAATGGCATAAGATCCGACACCATCGCACGGCGGTCGAGCTTGGTGAGCGGAGCTAGTTCAAGCATCGTACCGCCGACGCTGTGTACTAGTTCTACGATGTGCGCTGGAATAGCCCCGCCATGCACAGTGGTCACCGATGCAATCACCACTACGTTACGCTGTTGATCGGCCAAAATCACACGGATAAGTTCGATGCTTTCAGGGTCTGCCCATTGCAATTCTTCAATCACCAGGCTGCCCCGACCCTTATCCAATAACACATCGAGCAAGATGGCAAAATCACGGTGCGCTACGTCTTTGGCGACGCGAGGATCCACTGTGGGGTACGACGATCGCAACGGCCCAAGCGCTGGCTGCAAATTCGGAAACACCTGCTGGAGGGCCGCTGACGCATGATAGCCAACCGGCAAGCCAACCTCTGCGATACCGCAGGCAATGTCGTCGATAATTGCATCGAACGCACGGTACGGCACATGTTCATTGTCCTTACATCGACCGCGCCACGACATCACCGTACTTCGACATTCAGCAACGCCTTCACGCAACAGTGTGGCTTTGCCGACGCCCGCAGTGCCAACCACCAGCACCATGGTACTAGTGCGCGGGCGTGTTGCAGGCGGATGTGGCGGCACAGCAGCGTCACCCTGCATGATCGTTACTAGTTGCGCCAGTTCGGCGTCGCGACCAATGAAGCGCGGTGTAAAATGCCGGGTCGACGATTTTACATGAAGTGGGTATTTGGCGCCAAGGCGCATCACGACATCGTCCGCAGTCGGCCGAGCTTCATCGTCGAAGTTGAGTAGATCGGCAATTAGATCATCAAGGTGGCC
>JAYWHS010000753.1:0-2841 GCA_043777635.1 Kofleriaceae bacterium
ACCGAAACGGTACTAAGTATATGACAAGAGGGTCAAGTTCCGGTGCGGATTAACCCTGAACTTATGTTGCGCGGCCCCCAATAGGTGCGGCGACCGGCGCTGCGGCCGGACTCGTCCGTGCCGGTTTGGCGAAACATAACGCCCAGCAGCCATAGACCGCAGCTGCAAGTACCAAAAAGGCACCAAACACCGCAAGCCGTGGCGAACGAGCGTTCATGTTTGAATGATACTGTAACACTACCGTCCCACGCTAACCCAACGGCGGCACGAAGAGGACTCTATGCCTAGTAAACACTTTCATAAACACCGGTCCTGGTCGCGGTCGTTAGTCGCATTGACCGCAGCATTAACACTGCTGGCGGGGGTTACAGCGGCACCGGCGGTGGCCGCCCCAAAAAAATCCAACGTCAGTGCTGGTAAAAAATACTACTGGTCGATCATTGGAGTATTTCCCAAAGCGACCGTCGATCCCGCCATCGCAACGCAACTAAAGCCGGTCGTGCTGGCCCAGGTTGCCAAAACACTCGCAGCTCACCCACAAATAGCGGCCGCCCTGCCAGATGGCAGCGATGTCAATACTCCAGACGCCTTCAAGCGGCTGCTGAGCAAAGCCAAGATCGCTGGGGCGTACACGGTATCTGTTGATATTTCCGACGCTAGCGAAGAGATCGTGCCGATTGAAAGTAAACCCGGCGAGCTGAAATTGGTGGTGCGGTTGTCCGTGCACTTGCTCGGCGAGGTAATGCCTGACAAGACCATCGGGTTTACCGGCGATGGCTCGGCCACCATTCGCGAAGAAATTGGTAAAAAACTCCGGCCCAATGATCGGGATGCTGTGTGGGCCGCAGCCGTCGAAGGTGCCGTCAATGATGCCGTTGCAACCGCGATGAAAACCCTGAGCAAACCGGCACCAGCGCCACCGCGCAACAAACCCAAGCGCAAGTAACTGCGCGTTTTGGCGTTACTTTAGAATTCCGCGCAACGCGACCAGCAATAACTCGCCCACTACACTGTCGACGCTGTGACCGCCGGGCGAAAGCACTAAAAGCTCCACCACGCCACGCGCCATGCCGAGCAACGCGGCCGCAGTAATTTCCGTTTCGCAACGTCGCAGCAGCCCCAACTCGTTGCCGGTTTCGAGGGCCCGCACAATGAGCGCGCGAATTTCTGCCCAAAATCGGCCCAACCGTTCGGCCGCCTCGGCATCTGGGGTGTGACCGGCTTGCAAAAGCAGCGTCGCGAGCGCGCGATTGCCAGCGACATAATCAATGGTGGCTACCAGTTGCGCCCGCAACTGAACTTGCGGTGGCGGTGCGCTTGGCGAGGTAACTTCAATACGATGAATCAACGTGCGCAGATCCGCCATCGCTTGATCTAGAATCGAAGCAAACACCGTGGCTTTGCTTTGAAAATACAAATAGAAGGTGCCGCGCGCGATCTGCGCCCGCTCGATAATTTGGCCAATCGAAGCGCCATGATAGCCGTGCTCGGCAAACACGATGATGGCTGCGTCGAGAATTTGCCGACGCCGGGCCAGCCGTAATTTGTCGGTTGCGGTCACCGCCGTTGGGCCGGCGGCGCCAAGACCGCTGCCGCCTCCGCGCACCGAGTCGATTTCATTCGCCATCGCCGCCATCAGCCACCCCGCCGCGATTGATAAGCAACGATAGCGCGCTCAATCCCAGAAAACATTTTGCGATACACCAAGCGTTGCCCAATGATGGCACCGCCCTCCTCGCAGTGACGACCGATTTCGGCTTCTAATTCGCAGGCAAAAGGTTCGCTATCGGCGTACATGTTGATCTCGTCGTACACACCGTGCGACAGCGACGTGAAGTTGGCCGAGCCAACATCAGCGTAACGATGATCAATCACCACAACTTTTGAATGCACCATGCGTGGCAACAGCACGATCGTCAGATTGTCGGGCGCGCCAGTTAACCGCATTAACGCATCGCAGGTTGCCCGGTTAGTCGACCCCAACACGTCGGCATTTTCGGCGGTGACCAACTTCACTTCAACGCCGCGTTGCACCGCCCGTGCAAGCGCTGCGGTAAAACGCCGATCACCCATGTACGCCATTTCGACGGTGAGCGAAATATTGGCCGCGTCGATCAACGCCAACCGATGGCTCACCATGGGGCAGGTTTTGGGTCGGTGAGTCTGCCGGCTATGGACCAGAAAGTCGATGCCACGGGTTGGATCAAATTCATCGAGCCCGGCCATCCGATCGCGCAGCCGCTGGACGTGAATCGCACCTTCGGCCTCCACCATCACATCGATCCAATCGTGACGATGGTTGTCGCCGATACCCATGGAGCCAAGCGCCAAATAATGCTCGTCGATAATGAACACTTTGGAGTGATCAAACCGTTTACGATCGTGCTCAACGCGAATATTGGGATGTGCCAAAATTTCGCCGGCTAGCGAATTTGGTTTTTGCTTAAATGAACCTGGCGCCCGCGTCACCGTGGACAAAAACCAGGCTTGAAAGCCACGCACCGGATCAACCCGTTTATGAAAAAAACTCTGCTTGTTGCCGCCGGTATACTCGTACACCGCAGCGATTCGGTCCTTGTGAATTGTGACCGTGACTCCACGTTGGGCCGCAGCAAGCACGGCTTGGCCCAACATGTTGCCAGCATCATCATCGCGCCACAAAAACGCGCGAATCTCGAGCGAGGTTTTGGCTTGGTTCACACGGTCGACAATCTTGCGAAATGCGATATCGCCAGCGCCAAGTACCCGCGGGTGCGTGCCATCGACAGGACTCGAAACCGACGTTAAACCCGCAGTTAAGCTCACCGGCCGCATCTGATGAACGATGCGGGCGCGACGGCG
>JAYWHS010000754.1:0-2830 GCA_043777635.1 Kofleriaceae bacterium
GTTTCGGGATTGGAAATCTCAGCGGTGCAACGAGAAACATTGCAAAAGTCTCAAACGGCAGTGACGCAAGCGGACGGTTCATTTGAGTTGCAATGCGTAGGTGCAGGACCTGCGGCGTTTAGAATTCCGAATGTTGATGTACTCACTCCAATGTGGATGACGGTGAAAGGCGATCAGTCAGACATTATTATCAACGTGACAACGAGAGGGGCCATTCGAGGCCGTGTACTGCTAGGGGCACGTGCTGTCGCTGGAGCTGTGGTCACATATATGGGCGGCAACCGACCACAGACGCCAGTCGTTTCTGATGTAGACGGGCGATTTGAAATTATTGGCCTTGCTCCAAGTCAGTATCGACTATCTGCGGCCGATGGCGCTCGTGCATCGGAGCCTGTCATGCTCGAACTTGCATTGCGTGAGCAGAAAACCGTGGACATGGTGTTAGGGCCAGGTGGCGTAATTCGCGGGCAGGTGATTGACCAAGATGGTGCACCAGTGCAAGCAGTGCGAGTCTTCGCAGAGCGAGAAGATGGCGATGATCACGGCGCGGCGATCACGGACAGCCAGGGTAAATTTAGCGTGGGCACGCTAGCAGGAGGTGTTTATCACGCTACCGTGACCCAGCTGAGCGCAGGCGAGGCGCTGCTTGTGCCGCTTGTGGCTTTTCCAAAAATCCAATTGTTTGGCCCCGATTCAGTTGCTGAAACGTCATTGCAAGTTCAAGCATCTCGCGATGCTGTTACCGGGACGGTGCTAGACGCGAGCGGCAATCCTGTGGCAGACGCACTTGTGAGTTTAGCAGCGGTGGGAGTTGATAATAGTGCGCGATTTGCAAGCACGGCCTTGCCTGGTGCTCAAACGATAAGCGGCAATGATGGTCAATTTACCTTCCGTCGAATCGCGCGAGGGCGTTACGTAATTCGTGCCACTACGCCCCTTGGTGGCGAGGGACAAAGTGACGTTTTGCAGACACCTGCTGCGGGCGTTACGGTGAAACTGCGGCCGGTCAGTGATATCGAAGGCACGCTCGAGGGCTTTACTAGTGAAGCGACAATCTTCGCTCAATCTTTGTCGGCCGCAAACGACGATAGCTTTCGCGCCTACATTGATGAACATAAATTCGCGATTCGCGCGCTGCCTCCAGGCCGATACATGGTCACTGCTCAATCGCTTTCAGAGGGCGCAACTGCAATCGTAGATGTTGTTGCAGGTAAAACTGCGATCGTTCGACTAGCGAGCGTGGGGACTGGTCGGATTTCAGGGCAAGTTGTCGATGCTGTAACCAAGGTGCCGGTTGCGGGCGAGCGTTGCAGTATCCGATTGGTGTCTGATGGCTGGCTTGGTAAAACTACCTACGCCGGAACCCTCGACGTCGACGCAAATGGAAAGTTTGCTTTTGAGCAGGCTCCTGCTGGTCCTATTGCAATTGAATGCGTTGGCAACGGCGGCTTCTATTCTATGGGACTTACGGTGGCAACCTTGGCGCGCGGCGCGGCTGCAACAGTTGTAGTGCCGCTTGTTCATTACGATGTCATGGGGGATATTGGTATGCGTTTTGACTTGCGAAGAACTAGCCCGATTGCGTGGATTGTACATCCGACTGGCAGTGCCGCTGCTGTTGGCATCTTGCCTGGCGACGAGGTTCACAGCGTCGATGGTAAAGTCGTGAATGGTTTAAGTCCGCATGGTGTTGGGTGTCTGATGGCCAATCGTAAACGTGGCAGCAAGGTTTCCACGCTGCTGCTGCGCAATGGGAAGAAGCTGTCGCTGGTCATTGAGGTGAAATGACTGAAACGGCGCGGCTGTGGCTCTGGCGCTAGCGAGCTGCGATAGCCAATGCAGGGATGGCAAACATTGTGATGGCCATTTTTTCTGCCGTGATGCATTTGGCAATTTGTAATTGTCGCCGCCGCAAGTACAGCACCACGGTTGAATTGCCAGGATTCCGTCGCTGCACCCAGTCACCGTTGCTGCTACGTCACATTTTCACCGACTGAGAATTCGCCCGCGCGGCGCGACGGCTGTAGGATGCCGCCATGTCATCATCTGCACCACCGGGCGGTCCGGTGCCGGGTTCCAGCGACGGCGCGGCCGGCAACGTTGCCAACCCAAGCGTGGATGCAAGCCCAGCGAATGTGACAACCACTGCGCGTTCGCGAACGTTGTCGATGCCACCGGTTGGGCTTGATGTGCGCACCAGCCAAGCACTGGCGACGGTCGCGGCGCAGATGCGGCCAAGTCCGCGCGATGTGCAAGAGGTTGACTCCGACGAGATCGGATTCGTACTTGAACTCGCCCGCGCATTGCATCGTTATGGCACGCCAGCGCATCGGCTCGAAGAAGCCATCGATGTGGTGTGCCGACGGTTAGAATTAGCAGTCGAAGTTTTTTCGACTCCGACAACCATCATCATGAGTTTTGGCAATCCCGCCGAGTTGCGCACCAGGATGATGCGGGTTGAAACCGGCGAGCTCAACATGAGCAAGCTGGCCGCCGTCGACGAATTGGCGGACGCGGTGGTAGCGCAGCAAATTTCGGCTGGCGATGGCATCACGCGGCTCGCTGAAATCATGGGCCGGGCACCGCAGTTTGGCGCAGTGGCAACCCTCGCCGCCAACGGTGTTTCGGCTGGTGGCCTTGCGGTATTCTTCGGCGGTGGGTGGCGCGAGGTAGTAGCCGCCGCAACAATCGGCTTATTGCTTGGCTTATTGCGTGTCGTTGTGCATCTCACCACCGAGCGGGCTCACATGTTTGAGCTGCTCGGTGCAACCGTTGCGGCGTTTGTCGCCGCTGCGGCAGCGCGTGTGTTTACGCCGTTGTCACCGTCGCT
>JAYWHS010000755.1:0-2829 GCA_043777635.1 Kofleriaceae bacterium
AATCAACCTTGGTGGCGCGAACCAACCCGTGGCCAGTGGGCAGCATTTGCAGCGGCCTATTTTGCGTGGACGCTCGATTCTTTCGACTTCAACGTCTACTCGATGGAAGCCGCCAAGATCGGTAAAGAGTTTGGCGTATCGACGACGTCAACCATGTGGGTCATTTCACTCACGTTGCTTACTCGGCTCATCGGCGGTGTCATTGCCGGAACGCTCGGTGACAAATACGGCCGTAAACTTCCGCTGCTGATCGCGATTGTTTGGATTGCAGTGTGCGATGGCGCTATCGCTTTAGCGCCTAATTTCACCTGGGTCATCGTGCTGCGCGCCCTGTTCGGCTTTGGCATGGGTGCGGTGTGGGTCAGTAGTGCAACCATGGCCATGGAAAATTGGCCGGTGCGTAGTCGCGGCATTGCATCGGGGATTTTACAAGGCGGCTGGGCTGTCGGATTTTTCTTAGCTGCATTGGTCGCTTCGCACATTTCAGATCAGTGGGGCTGGCGCGCGGTGTTTGTGGCGTCGGCGGCACCTGGCCTGCTCGCAATTCCAATTCACTTTTTCGTGCCTGATAGTTCAAATCACGCTGCGCAAAAAGCCGCTGGCGTAGTCCCAGTTTCGTGGGGCGAATTGTTGAGTAACAAAACCGTGGTCAGGAATCTGGTCTGGGGCGTTTTTGTGATGGCGTTCGGTTTTTGTGAATACTACGGCTTCACCCAACTCTATCCAAAACTTGCGACGGTGCTGGTTGGCGAATATTCGTTGTACGTCTATTTGTTCTCAGCCGGCATGTTGGTCGGTGCACCGTTTTTTGGCTGGGTCGCATCGGCCCGTGGTCCAGCTACCGCAATCATTGGTGCATCCACCGGCGCTTTGATTGCTGCACCCTTTTGCTTGGGAATTTTTCCAACTCCGGTATCGGCCACGGTGCTCGCCATCGGCGCGGTGTTTGTTGGTGCCTGCGGTGGTGGTGTGGCCGGCGTGACACCGGCATTACTCACCGCGACCTATCCGCAAGCGATTCGCGCCCGGGCCATGGGCTCGGTCTACAATGTTGGTGCCTTTGCATCGGCCGGGGTTTCACCGCTGATCGCCTGGATGAACGACAAACAAGGATTTGAATTAGGCCAAGCTATGGGCGTGGTCGCAGGCAGCGCGTTGATCTTGCTCATGATCTCGATGGCATTTCGGCCCAAGGTTGTGGTGGCGTAGTCGCAAAACGGGTGTGCACTGGCGCTGGTACATTGTGGTGAACGGCCACCGCGGCAGTGGTGAAAAGTGGCCGATCGTTGGGCTTCATGTTCTTCACGGGATTGTTTTAACCAATAAAAACAAATAATTACATCCAATCAAGGAATTGGTCCGACCTTTGCTTTGTATCTAAGTATATGAAGAACCTAGCTTTGGCACTTTTGGTAGTCGCTCCGACGTTTACAGCCTGTGGATTTGACGGCCATACAATTACGTTTGACTCCGACCGACCGCCTACATGCACCAGCGATTGCCCGGAAGCCCCGCCGCTTTTATTGCATCACATGGAATCTGGCGAGATGACCTACGGGCCCGAAGCCGCGCTAGCACCAGCTACGAACGGTTCGTATTTGGTCGCAGTGACGGGCGCGATGGCGACCCCGCAAGTCTCGACATCGTTGCAAGTGGTGCTGGCGGATCGCAACCAACTGGTGCTGCGTGTTGGCGACGCAACGCAAGCATTTGTCGATGTGCGTTCGACCCAAGGCTCGCTTTCGAACAGTGCGCGCTTGTCACTCAACGTCCAAGACGTTGCAAGCTTGAGCATCGAACCCTTGCGCTATCACGGCCTGCCCAACACCGAACTCGCATACTTACGTGGTCATGTGTACGGGATTGTGACGCTGCGCAGCGCCAATGAGACCAAACTGGGCGACAACAGCATGGTGATCGTCGGCGACGGCGTGAGCCAAGAGCGTTGGGACAGTTTTAGTTATGTTGGCGCAGCAGGCGCGCACACCGTGCAGGTTGCAGCCGACTCGTTGAGCACCATTCGCACGCTGACGTTCTCCACCGTTGCACAAACCGAATCGGCGACGTTGGCACACGAGCCAAACCTGAGTTCGGCAACCGCGTATGTACTTTGCGCTCACGGGATGGCAGGCCCAACCGAAGTGGTGACGACCTGGAAATTTGTGGCCGCTGGCCGCCGCAATGTAAATCATAACTGCATGTCGCTACCGATCAGCACAGTTGCCGTACATGTTACGGCAACGGCAGAAGATGGCCGCGTGATCGAACAAGACGTTACGACGATGTGACCAGGCCGCCGATGCAGAGCCAAACGGAACCACGGCCGGGCGATATTTTACGCCGGCGCTGATCGGTCAACCATCCGCAGCCCCTTGCTACCCCGTCCAGAAGCTTCTACATCGGCGGTGCACCGGGCCTGCCCCACCGGCCTCGCAGTTGTGTAGACATGCTGTTCAGGCCGTGACCGAGTTGTGACCCACCAAACGCGTAAGGCCGACTAGGGTGCGGGCATGGACGCCCGAACCCTGCTTAGTGAACTTGAACCGCTGGCCGGCTCACTGTTTAACCGCCACATGACGGCAACCAAAGAATGGTTTCCACACGAACTAGTGCCGTACGATCGCGCACGCAAATTTGCCATGGGCGAAACCTGGGACGCCGCCGATACCAACTGCGGTGGCGCTGTGCTTAGCGATGCTGTGCGCAGTGCGCTATTCGTGAATCTGCTGACCGAAGATAATCTGCCGTACTACTTCCGCGATGTTGAACGGATGTTCGGGATGGAAAGTGCGTGGGGCGCGTGGGCCAAATGGTGGACCGCTGAAGAAG
>JAYWHS010000756.1:0-9658 GCA_043777635.1 Kofleriaceae bacterium
TCAAAGTGCGCAAACAACCCGAGGTGAGCGCGTTCAAGGAAGAAATCGAGCAGCGCACCGCTCACCTTCGGCGACAAGTTGAAGGTGCGATCCACAAACTTGAACTGTTTGGCACCGCGCGCCGCTAATTTGTCGAGTGCTTCGAGCATCGCCGGCAACGGGAAATTGCGAACTTTTTCGTCGAGCGACGATAAGCAGAACTCGCATTCAAACGGGCAACCGCGCGAGGCTTCGATGTACAACACCCGAGTGGCCAAGTCAGCGTCGGTGTATTCGTCGTACGGCAGCACCAAACTTGCGGTATCGGGTTGGCCACCGGCGATGATCTTGGATTCGATGACCGGCATTAACTGGCGCCGAGGCGATAACAAGCGCTGCGCCAGCTCGGCAAAGGCCACTTCACCTTCGCTGGTGATGGTGTAGTCGGCAGCGTCGACGATAGGTTGGCCTTGGGTTTCGTGCGAAACCTCCGGGCCGCCAAGCACCACAATGACATCGGGCGCCACTTGTTTGATCATGCGCACCACCGCCAGGCTCTCGGTGATGTTCCAAATATACACGCCGACACCGACGATTTTGGGCTGTTGCGCCAACACTCGTTCAACGATGTCGATCGGCCGCTCGTTGATGGTGAATTCCATGATCTGACTACGGTCGCGCAGCTCGCCGAGATTGGCGCGCAGGTAGCGCAACCCAAACGCCGCATGGATGTACTTGGCGTTGAGTGTTGTCAGGATAATGTCCACGACCGCAACCTACTACACCGGGGCTGCGCTGACAATTCGCGCTTCGGAAGTGAAACAGGTATGTTGTGGCATGGAATCGGACAAAACTGCCCCGCTGGGTTCGCATGGCTCGGACGGCTCAGATGACCGGCATCCGACGTTGACCGCGCTCAGCGATCGCAACAATCCTGACATTGCTGCGCATATCGCGGGTTGTGCCATGTGCCGCAGCTTGGTGTTTGAAGTCGGGCTCGATTTACCCAAGGGCCTGGTGTCTGAAGCGGCCTTTGTATGGCCGGCCGAGCCGATGGCCGAAG
The DNA here is from genome assembly GCA_043777635.1 of Kofleriaceae bacterium. Taxonomy (GTDB): domain Bacteria; phylum Myxococcota_A; class Polyangia; order Haliangiales; family Haliangiaceae; genus JABFXX01. The sequence continues at coordinate 1,043 of JAYWHS010000756.1, forward strand.
GCGGCATGGCGCAGATTTTTGCAGCTCAAGATCGCCGGTTGAAACGCACGGTAATTTTGAAGACGCCACGCGAAGGTGAAAACCTAACGGCGGCGCTGATGCGCATGTTTCAGCGACGGATTGCGACCGAAGCTGCCATTTTGGCCAAGTTGCAGCATCCGGCGATTGTCACGATTTATGAGTTGGGTAAATCGACCACCGGTTGGCCATTCTGTGTGATGGAGCGGGTCGAAGGCCGGTCCTTGCGCGATCGCCTCGACGAACTTGCCGTCGACGAAGCGGCCGACAGTAAGCCGCGAACTCGCGAGCGCCTTGAGTTGGTGGCCAGTTTGGTTTCGATCGCCGAAGCCATGGCCTACGCCCATGAACGCAAAGTGGTGCATCGCGATATCACGCCGAATAATATTCTGCTCGGCGCACGTAACGAAGCCACGCTTATCGATTGGGGCATTGCACGCGATCTCGAAGTCGAAGGCAGCATCGATGCTGCGCTGTTGGCTGAAGAATCTCCGTCGGCGAGTGGCCGCATGGTCACGATTAGCGCTGGCACGCCGCCGTATTTGTCGTTGGAGCAGAGCCAAGGCCGCGCAGCGTTGCCTGGCTTCGACGTGTACTCTTTCGGGGTCATTTTGTATGAAGTGATCAGTGGCCGGACGCCGTTTACGTGGAAATTGGATCTAAACGCCGCCGAGCGTAACAAGCAGCTCAATCGATTTATCGAATGGCTCAATAGCAGCGAGCCAGTGGCGCCAGCGATGCCACGCGATCCGGAATTGTCGGGGATTATCGCGCGGGCCATGAACCGCGATGTCAGTCAGCGGTTTACCGCCGACGAATTGTTGTTAGCGCTCAAACAGTACCTCACGGGTGACTTGGTATTTTCGCATCGCTATTCGCCGACTGGCCGCTTGGCGCAATGGGTGCGCAAGCATCGTGTGGCGAGCGTTTTGATGCTGTTTGTCGTCGGTGCAGCGGTGGCTGGCGCGTTGGTCTGGGCCCAGTTGTCACGGCAAAAACAGGCGCAAGCCGAGTTGCGTTTGGTTGCTGCCGCAGCGCGCGCTGATGCCAGTGACAAAACCCATGCGGCCGATGTCGCGACCCAAGAAGCTGAAACCGCCAAAGCCCGCGCTGAACAAGCCGAAAGTGAAGGCAAAGATGCTGTGGCGATGCGCGCAATCGCAGAACAAAAACGCAAGACCGCAGAAACGATGCGCGCCGATGCTGAAGTAGCCGCCACCCGCGCCAAAGGCGATGCCGACGACGCCGTCGCCAAATTTCGCGAAGCGATGAAACAAAAAACCGACGCTGATACCGCCCGCGATGTAGCGTTGGCGGAAAAAACCGCAGCCGATGCTGCGCGTGATGCGGCCAAGCAAGCGCAAGTAGTGGCCGAGCGCGACCGAGATCAAGCCGCTTCAGCGCGGGCTACCGCTGAGCAGTTGCGCGACGCTGCGAAAGCCGCGCAGGCTAGCGCCGAGGCTGCCGCTGAAGCGTCACGGCAAGCCCAGGTGCGGGCCGAAGCCGATCGCGAAAGCGCACGCGCCGGGCAAGTAACCGCCGAGCGCGACCGTGATGCCGCAGTGACCAGTCGCAGCGCGGTTGAACGCGAACGCGATATAGCTCGGTCCGAAGCCCAGCGCGTCGAGGCGGAACTCAATGCAGCGTTGCGCCGGATTGCGAATTTAGAAGCACAATTGCGGGGGGCACCGCCGCCGCCGCCGATTCCGACGCCAAATCCGTAATGAAGCAGGGCATTGGCCTACGTATGTATCGGCCCTTGACCAAAGCTGCGCGGGTAGCGGCATGCTGACGTCGTAGTCTCAACTAAGGTGAACCCAAGGCGTCGATACAGCCGCGCGGCATCGCTGTTGGGTTCGGTGTGAATCGTCAACATCGTTGAGGCCGACGTGGCGCTATGCTGGCCGGCTAAGCCGACGAGGGCTGTGGCCAAGCCGCGACGACGATAGGCTGGATTGGTTTGTACATCTTGATAGCGCGCCAGGCCGTCATGTCCAAAAATACCGAGGCTGGCGACCACGCGTTGGTCGGCAAAGCAGGCAAAAAAATGCGCAAGGCCACGGTGGATGAGCTGGGCCTGCCAGCGCGCTCGGCGCTGCAAGAACATTCGGTACATGTCGTCGTGGCGGTCACTGAGGAGGTCAGCCAGATCAGCTACGAGGGGTGTTTCAAATGCCGAGATCTCGCGGACTTCGATATCGGGGCCAAGCGTCGTTACAGCTGGCCATGGCACGGCTGGATCGCGACGCAAAACCTCGGTGGTTTCGACGGTAAAGCCCCGGTTGATAAATTCGAGACGTGCCGATGGGCTCAGCTCGCCGGTGTCCCACCACAAGGTTGTGTGCTGGACGGTGCCGGCAAATTCTTCAGCGAAACGGGCCTGCCAAAGTGGGATGGTTTCGGCCGACGGGGCTTCGGGCAACAACAATAGATTGCCGTAATAGTACGAAGGATCCGACGGTGTGCGCACCACCCAATAGCCCAAGCGCGGCACGATCGAACCCCGCGTCGCCCATAGCGCGGTTTCACTTTGCAGTGCAAGGCTGTGGAACGGTGCCACGGTACAACTGTCAGTTTCGGATCATGCCGAGCAGCTTCGACATAGTTTTTTCGTCGGCAGGAGGAAAATCGTAGTCGTGAAATTCGCGGGAAGCAACCCAACGCAGATCTGCGACCGACGCTGGGTACGGGTGTGAACCATCGGGAATGGTGCAAGAAAACATGGTGAGCGACACCGCGTAGTTCTAGTATTGATGAATATTCTCTCCCAACTTTTCGCCGACCACCACCGCCACCCCGATCCGGCCTTTTACTTCGCGAATGAGCGCCGTTGCCTCGTCTTCGTCGGCCTCAATGCGGCCGCCTGGAAATTCCCATAAACCGGGCAGCACGGCGGTGCTGGTCCGCTGGGTGATCAAATAGCGGCCCTCGTGCTCAATCACAGCGGCTACCACACGAACGATCTCTTTACCGGACATCGCGCCGATTATCGATGGTTTTCCAGCGATTGCAACCAGGAACGCAGGTAGGTATGGTCCCGCTCCTATGGCGATACGTTTTGTTGAAATTCACGAAGCTGAAGATTCTGAAAAATTGAACACCGAATGGGTGATTATTCACAACGATGGTAAGGGACCGTTTCATACTCGTGGCTGCGGCATGACCGTTGGCCGTCGCGGCTCAGTCAAAAAATCATTGCTTGGCGTGATCGACCCAGGCTTTACCTTGGCACCAGGCGAAAAAATTCGCATGTGCACTGGCAGCTCGGGTCAAGAATCACACGGCAATGCGCCCGAAGATGACACCAAGAACTACTACTTGTTCTTGCCCAAGACCTACTTGGCCGGCAAAGGCACTGTGCTCACGCTGATTTTGCGCGGGCTGCAAGTATCGAAGACCGAGTACGACCCTGAGGTCAAAGGCGGCGTCGCCGTTGTAAAAGCATAGTTTCGGCATGCGCAGGGTGCTGGCACGCGTCCAACGTCACGCTGCCTGGGTCGGAATTCCGATATAGCGGGCGCGCGGTCGCAGTAGGTACGCCGCTGCGCGCTGCTCCATGGCGTGGGCGATCCAACCTGCGATACGGCCGATGGCGAACAATGCAACTCCGCTGCCTGGCGGCAAGTCGTACGCTGCCGCCATCGTGGCTAAGGCAAAATCAATATTTGGCTTGGTCCAGGTTTGGGCATGCGTTAGCACCGCACTGATGCGTTGCACTTGTGGCCGTTTACCACCATCGGCGAGCGCGGTGGCTAGCAGCGCGGTGGCGCGCGGATCTCCGTCGGGGTACAGGGTATGGCCAAACCCTGGTAGGGCTAGGCCGCGTTGCCGCAGGCTTTGCAACGTGGCCCTTGCTTGATTCGGGCTAGTAATGCTGGCCAGCAACTGCTCGACCCGCAACGAGTGCGCCCCATGGCCGGTACCTGAAAGTACAGCGAGGCCAGCGCTAATGATCGCATATCCGTCGGCGTCTGCGGACGCGGCAATGCGAGCGGCAAAGCTCGATGCGTTGAGTTCGTGGTCGGCCAACAGCACTAGTGCTTGATTGATGGTTGGTAGTGCATGGGCTGGCGCCCCAAAGGCGGCCACCAAGATGTGAGCCACCGACGGTTGGCGTAGCAGTTTTGCAACCACCGTTGGGCTACGATCGCCGCTGCAGGCGCAGGCCAATAGCGGGATGAGTTGTCGGCCGATGCGCAGCAAGGCATCGGGGCGGGTGTCGCTGCGTTGAGGATCGGCGCAAGCCATACTCGTGGTGAGCCACGCCATGAGATCCAACACCGGCGCGGTGCTGGTCGTGCGTAAAATCTTGTCGAGGTTCGGTGGTGCAAAACGGTCCCAAGTCACGTCGTTGGGCGGCAGATAGCCTTGCCACAATAATTCGGCGACGCGTTCAAACGCGACGCCGTTGCGCGCGAGCTGCGTCGCCAGCTGGCCTCGATATGCTGGCCCCTGTGGTGTGATTTCGGTGATCGCCGAATCAAGTACTGGCTCACCCCAGCGCAACGCAGCAGCGGCGACGGCGCCATGTCCGGCGCGTGCATCGTGGCGGGCTTTAAGCTTGGCGAGGTCTTGCTGCAAGTACTGGCGCGACCGGCCCGTGGGTGCTGGTGCGCTGCGGACCGCGCCACGGCTGACGTAGGCATACAGCGTGCGGATATCGATGGCGAGAAAGGCCGCTGCAACGCGGGCACTGACCCAAGTGTCGTCGCTGGTGGCCGCAGTCAGGACTGCGGTCGGTTTGGCTGTGTGCTTGGAACGACGTGAACGTTGATTGTCGAATCTACGTTGATCAACCATGGTTTTGAGACTACATGGAACAAGAAAGGATCTCCATATGAAACCTCAAGACGTTGGTAGCAATCCGCCGCTGCATGCAGGCCTCGAAGGCATCGTGGTTGCGCACACGGCAATTTCTGATGTTGATGGTGAACGCGGGACCCTCGTGATTGCGGGTGCCGCGGCTGAGTCGTTGGCGCAGCAGCCTGACCTGACCTTTGAAAGCGCAGCGAGCAAGGTATTGCGCGCTGGCGGGTTCGACGCAGCCAGCGCAACATCCGCGACGCTGTCTGCAAGGCTCGGGCGGTTGCGCATGGCGGCATGGGCGCGAAGCGTTGACGCACCATCGCGTGGTGTGATGCCGGGCTGTGATGCGATGGATGCACTGCGGGCTGGCATCGCGCAACTACCGGTAACCGGTGATGACACCGTCGATGCCTGCGCTGCGATGGCTGCGGCTCCGGTGATCGCCGCGCGCTGGTATGGCGCGACAATCGCTCAGCCACCGCTGGGCGAAGATCATGCCCTCGATACTCTGCGCATGCTTGGCATTGCTGCGCCATCGCCGCGCGCTGCGCAAGCGCTTGCGCGTTATTGCGCCACCGTCATGGACCACGGGCTCAATGCCTCAACGTTTGCCGCGCGGGTCGTTGCGTCTACCGGCTCGGACATGATTTCGGCGATAGTTGCCGGTATTGGCGCACTCAAAGGGCCGTTGCACGGCGGCGCGCCGGGGCCGGTGTTGGATATGCTCGACGCTATCGGCGAACCACGCCATGCCAAAGCCTGGCTCGCAGCCGAGCTTGATGCTGGGCGGCGGATCATGGGTATGGGCCATCGCATCTACCGAGTGCGCGATCCACGGGCTGCGGTTTTCGAAACGGTGATCGCAGATCTTGCAACCCAGGGCATCGCAACGCCGCGCTTGGCCATGGCGCGGGCCGTCGAACAAGCGGCCAGTGAACTTTTGCGCGAACGCAAACCCGACCGACCGTTATGCGCCAACGTCGAGTTTTATACCGCCGTGTTGTTGGATACTCTGCTTATCCCGCGTGAACTATTCACAGCGATGTTTGCGGTCGGCCGCATCGTCGGGTGGGCCGCGCATGTTGTCGAGCAACGCCGCACCGGTAAATTAATTCGCCCAGCGTCGGTGTATGTCGGCGCGCGCAGTTAGTGGCTAGGAGGCTGGTGTTACACGGTTGCGGAGCCCATCTGCAGCGTTGTCGCTTGCGCTTCCGGTCTCACATACATGAGTATGCTGCGGTCCGGTTCGCACTCCGCCTTGCAGCTGGACTTCCTCACTCACGTAACACCAGCCTCCAAGGCGCTGGTCGATTTTTATTGCGCGGTCCAGCCGCCGTCGACGTTCCACGCAGCGCCACGTACTTGGCTCGCTGCATCGCTGCACAAAAATAGCGCGGTGGCGGCGACTTGTTCTGAGGTTACGAAGTCGCCCGATGGTTGTTTTTCTAGCAACAAATCGTGTCGCGCTTGCGATTCGACTACGCCGTCGCGGGCTGCTCGCGCGTCAACTTGGCGTTGCACCAGCGGCGTGAGCACCCAGCCCGGGCACAGTGCATTGCAGGTGATGCCAGTGCGCGCAGTTTCCAACGCAGTGACTTTGGTGAGCCCCAGCAAGCCGTGTTTGGCTGCAACGTAGGCAGATTTTTGCGCCGATGCGACGAGGCCATGTACCGAGGCAATGTTGATGATGCGACCCCAGTTGCGCGCGCGCATACCTGGCAACGCTAAGCGAGTGGTATGAAATGCAGCGGTCAAATTGAGCGCAATGATTGCATCCCAGCGTTCAATCGGAAAATCTTCGATCGCTGCAACGTGCTGAATCCCGGCGTTGTTGATCAAAATGTCGATGCCGCCAAAATCTTGGGCGGCGTACGCGAACATCGCTGCAATGTCGCTGCTGCGGGACAAATCGGCAGCGTGAAAACCAACCTTGCCACCGACGCTGCGTTGCGTCACTTCATGCACCGCGGCATCGACCTCGCCAAGGCCATTGACGATGACGTTGGCACCTTGTGCGCCAAGTGCAGCCGCAATGCCTAAGCCGATACCACTGGTCGAGCCTGTGACTACTGCAGTCTTGCCTGCATAAGGCAGCACCGCGCGGTCGTAGCCGGCGGCGGCCCGTTGGTTCGTGCTGCTAGCTTCGAGGTTCACGACAGCGCCTCGTCGCCGGTTGTGCTGGTCACGCTGGCGGCGCTGGTCGCGCTAGTTTCGGTACTTGCGCTCGTAACGACCGGCAAACCGCGATTTGTCGTCGGTGTCACGCGCTGATGCGAGCGAATAAAGGCGCTGATTTCGGGATAAATCGATTCACGCCAGCGATGGCCAGCAAACAAACCATAGTGGCCACAACCTTCGGCGACCAAATGTTTTTTATCAGCGGCGCTGATGCCAGCACACAATCCATGCGCAGCTTCGGTTTGGCCTAACCCGGAAATATCGTCGTGGGCGCCTTCAATGGTGAACAAGGCCGTGCGAGTAATCGCGCTTGGCTCTACCAGTTGACCATTGATGCGCCAGGTGCCTTGCGCTAACGCAAATTCTTGGAACACCAAGCGCACGGTATCAAGATAATAGGCTGCATCCATATCAAGCACAGCGTTGTACTCGTCGTAGAAGCGCTCGTGATGTTGCACGGCATCTGCCCCGTCGGGGCCGCGCAATTGATCAAGCCAATAGGTTTGATACGACGCGAGGTGGCGCAGTGGATTCATCATGACAAACGCGTTCAATTGAATGAAGCCCGGATATACGGCGCGGCCAGCACCGGCGTGCGGCTTTGGCACGCGATGGATCATGTTCTTCCTGAACCATTCAAATGAATGTTCGACGGCAAACTTGTTGACGGCGGTTGGGTTGCGGCGCGCATCGACTGGCCCACCCATCAACGTTAGGCTAGCTGGGGTAACTTCGCCCGCGCTGGCCATCAGCGAAACAGCGGCCAAGACCGGCACCGTCGGTTGGCATACCGCAATCACATGCAAGTCAGCGGCACCTAAGGTGCGAATGCATTCTTGAATTTGGCGAACATAATCGTCGAGAAAAAATGCGCCAACGGCAGCTGGCACGTCGCGGGCATCGCGCCAATCGGTAAGATAGACATCGTGGTCGTGGAGCAGGGTGGCGATGGTGTCGCGCAGTAGGGTCGAATGGTGGCCCGACAATGGAGCAACCAGCAACACCTTGGGATCAACCGCGAGCGCGGCGGTAGTGGCGGCATCGGTGCTTTGACGTTCGAATCGCACCAGACGACAAAACGGCCGGTCGAGGACGACGCGTTCGGTCACTGCGAGGTCGTGACCATGCGCACTGACGCTAGTGATCGCGAAACTTTGGCGCGGATAATCTTTGATCAAGCGCTGCAACAGTGAGGTATTGGCATGGGCCAAACGCGTGAAAGGACTTTGATTGCCCATCCATCGGGTTGCGGTGGCGGCAACCGACGCTACGGGATCAAGCAAACGACGCTGGAGCTGATGGATCGAATACAACATCTACCCATGATCGTTATCCTGGTTTATTGTGCAATGCAACAATTATAATTAACTGATATCTATAGGTTATTTTCTTGGCGATCGCCAAATATGCGGCAATGCAGCATCTCTGGCTCGTCGCATCGTCCGCCAGTCCGCCAGTCCGCCAGTCCGCCAGTCCGCCAGTCCGAAAATCCTCTAATCCCTTACCGTGCAAACACAAACACAAAATCGCTCGGCGGTACAAATCGATATCCGTCGTCAGTAACTCGAATAATTTCCGCTCCGCCTTCACCCAGCAACCGGCGAATCCGCATGA
>JAYWHS010000757.1:0-9654 GCA_043777635.1 Kofleriaceae bacterium
TGTGGATCAAATGGAAAGCCGCTGCCGATATCGACTTCGCGTGGTGCGGTAGTGGTGCCAGCCACCGGATCACGATCAAGAATAAACAAACGCTCACCGAGGGGAATCAATAGCCGGCGGCCGTCGCTCGCGACGCCGATACTAACAATCCCGCGTGTTGCGGTCCGCGTACGTTCGCGCCGCGCTTTTTCAGCATCCGAAAGTTGTTCGCTGGTATCGCCGAGCAATTGTGCCGCTGTCACTACTGTGGTGACAGCTCCGGTGTTGGTATCAAGTTGATACAAATCCGAGGCAAAGCCGCGCGCCGGTGTGCGGCGAAACAACACCGCACCGTCGGAGGTAATGGCCAATGGCACGGGCAGGCCCAAGCGAAAGTTAAATGTGGCTGCCGCAGCAGCGAGAAATGTTTCGTTGAGGGCGGGCCACGACATGACGGTTCCTTGGCAAGACAACTACGTGCGAGCAGCGATACGACAGCCGCCGTTGGGTACCATGAGGTGGGCACAATGCCCAATCATGCCGCGAGCATAGCCTGAACCTTCGCCATTAATTTGCGATCTGGTGCTGTGGTTGCAACGATCTTTTTATGAACAGCATAACTTCGAGCCAAGGCACCGCTAGCTCCGAGCGTCGGCAACGCCGCTCCGCGTATTTGTCACAAGCGCTCAAATTTCAACTTGCGGCCTGCTGCGCCGATGGCGACATTTCTGCCATGGTGATCGCCGACAGCGACGGGATTTTGCTGGCGTCGGCGGGCGACGGTTCGGCCTGCGAAGAAGTGGCAGCGCGCATGGCCGTGCTGGGCTCCCGAATCAATGAGTTTTCCGGCACGTTGCTTGGGCCCAGCACTAGAGCGAACGAGCGAACGCTCGAAGCGGGGGCCAGCAATGGAGCGAACGAGCGAACGCTCGAAGCGGGATACTGTGAAAAATGGGAGGTGCAGATGTTGAAAATGCGCATCGAAGATTGCGATTTGTTGGTGTGTGCAGTGGGCGGTAGCGCGGAACAGCGGCAACGCCAGATTTCACGCGGTGCCCTCGGTGCACAGCGAATTTTGCGCGCCGCGTGAGTTCGCTCGACCCCGGTACGGTTGGCAACGCTGGCATGTCACCGCCATCGCGCACGATTCACCACGGTGATGCGCTCGAATTTTTGCAACGCGGTCCACTGCCAGTGGATCACAGCATCATCACGTCGTTACCGGACATTTCCGAGGTGCCCAAACTGCTCGACTGGCGGCAGTGGTTCATCGACGCTGTCACGCTGTGTTGTCAGCAACTAGCCGATGATGCCGTGGCAATTTTTTATCAAACTGATATCAAACGCGACGGCGTGTGGGTCGATAAAGGCCACATGGTGCAACTCGGTGCAACCGCCGCAGGCAGTGCGTTGCTTTGGCACAAGATTGTTTGTCGAGCGCCTGCAGGGACCACCACGTTTGGTCGGCCGGCGTTTGGTCACATGTTGTGCGTGAGTCGGCGCTTGCGTTTGCCAATTGGTGCGTCCTCGGCTGATGTGCTGCCGGCGCAAGGCCAGATGTCGTGGCCACGTGCGATGGGATCGGCAGCATGTGAAGCCGCGGTGGCATTTTTGCAAAAACACACCGCATGTCGCACGGTGGTTGATCCGTTTTGTGGCCTAGGTTCGGCGCTGGCCATCGCAAATGCAGCGGGCTTTCATGCCGTTGGCGTCGAGTTGTCAGCGAAACGTGCAGCTCGTGCTCGTCTGCTTACATGGCCTCCGGTGCGCGCCTAACCTGCGTCGAGGTAGGTTGTTAGTACATTGAAATTATTGATAGATCCCCGGAGAAGCTGAATCGTTTAGAACCGCTGCGGTGTTACTCTACACCTGGAGCGGAGGCGATGATGAGTGAATCAAGCGGGCGGCACCTTACTGATGCAACGCAACCTGCGGCGACGCCTGCATTGGTTGGTTTGTTGATGGTCGCGCAGCGCCTCGCGCGATCGCCGAGCCGGTGTTTTTTGATCGGTGGTGATATTGGGGTCGGCAAGCGCACGTTGGCATCGTTTATTCATAGTGAGTCGACCCGCGCCAATCGACCGTATCTAGTTGCGGATCTTGCAGCGATCGCACCCGAGCAGTTGGACCATGTACTTTTTGGCTCGGATGGTTTAGTGGTCAGCGCCGACGGCGGCACTTTGCTTCTGCATGAAATCACCGTTCTGCCTAATCGCTTACAGCGCACATTATTGCAGGTGTTACAGGCGCGCACCTTCGTAGCGTCGGATAGCGGTCAGTTGGTTACCGTCGATGTTCGGGTCATCGTGACCTCGAACTATGATCTTGAAGGTGCCGATCGAGCGAAGCTGCGCGAAGACTTGCGGTATCGAATTACCGCCGTGCAATTGCATGTGCCACCGTTGCGGTATCGCCGTGACGACGTGTTGGCGCTTGCGACGCATTTTGTATTATGTAGTGCCAATGCTGGGTCCGCCGGCCACGCCGAGTTTGCTCGCGATGCCATCGATGCATTGCAAACGTATTCTTGGCCCAACAATGTGTACGAGTTGCGACAGGTCATCGAAACCGCCATCGCCACCATGGTGAGCCACGGGCGGACGATGTTGGTCTCAAGCGATTTGAATCTACCGACCGTTGCGCCGGCGTCGTTTCCGCGTTCGTCGCGGCCGCCACCATCCGCAGCGTTAACGTTTGCCGCCGGTTCGGTGCCGGCGCTGGCGTTAGCGCCCACCAGTGATCGTGAAAGCTCAAATGAGCAGGGACCGATGAGGATTGCCTTGACACCTAACTCAGGTACGGTCGGCTCGGGCGATGCGCCATGGCACGGGCCGCAACATCGTGCGCCGACGCTGCAGGGCGTTTCGGCCGAACAGTTGTGGGATGAGCTGCAGCGCCACGGCCTGATCGGTTAATTTTTGTGGCCGCTGTGATCAACGACATGCGATTGGCTCGGTTGTTTGCTACACAGACGACGTGAGTGCTTTACTTCAACGCATGACCCAGCGGGTGGTCGTGGCACGGCCGATACCGGACCCGGTGACTGCGCAACGTTGCGCTGCGGTATCAGTCATTGTGCGTGCGCATCAGGGTGCAACGCAGGTGTTGTTGCTCAAGCGGGCCGAGCGTGAAGGTGATCCGTGGTCCGGACAAATCGCGCTACCTGGCGGACGCTTTGAGCCAGCCGATCAAAACTTATACGTCACCGCGCTGCGCGAAACCCACGAAGAAATCGGCGTTGACTTGCGCACTGCGCCGTATCACGGCCATGCCGAAGCCTTGCATCCATTTTCGGCCGGGCCTAAAGGTATGCCGGTCACGCCATTTTTGTTTGCGCTCGACGCAGCGGCAGCGCCGTCGGTAACCCTTAATGCCGAAGCCAGCGCTTGGTTTTGGCTTCCACTCGAAGCTGCGGCGGCCGGTGCATTGCGAAGCTCCATTACGTTTCGCGACAACACCTTTCCTGCGTGGCAATTCGAGCAACACACGGTGTGGGGCTTGACCATGCGGATCTTGGCGCAGTTCATCGCATAATTGAACTTGAATTGCCGGAACAGACGCGTATGTTCCGCGCTATGAAAGCTATTCAATACCGCGCTGCGGTAGTTACGCTCGGCGCGGTGGGTCTGTTGGCGGCAGCATCGGGTTGTGGGCCAGCGGCACGCAATTGCTCGGACCCCGTCGCATTGGCAACTGATCGCTCAAATTGCGGGGCGTGTGGCGTTGAATGCAATAGCGATCAAGGCTGTATGGCTGGTGCTTGTTACGATTTGCCTTGCGATCCAGGCAAGGTCAGCAAGTGTTACACCGGCACCGCCGACACCGCGAATGTTGGTAGCTGTAAAGACGGCAACAAAACCTGTGCCGCTGATAAAACCTGGGGGCCTTGTGCCGGCGAAGTGTTGCCTGGTGCCGAAGTGTGCGGCAACAGCCTCGATGATAACTGTAGTGGGCAAGTTGACGAAGATACCGATCTCGATGGCGACGGTTTCACCACCTGCGCTGGTGATTGTTGTGACTCGGTGCAATGCAGCAAGCCAGCGTTGGTGAATCCCGGCTCATTTGAAATTGCAGGCAATACTGTCGACGACGATTGTGATGGCATGGTCGACAACGCCGCAGTTACCTGCGACAGCACGTTGCAATCCAACAGCAACCTGGCCCTCGACTACGCCCGCGCCATGGACTTATGCCAAGTCGCGACGCTCAATGACAAAAAGTGGGGCATCATCAGCGCGCAATTCACCAAAACCGACGGCAATGGCTTGCCAGCCAACGTGCAGCGCTCGATTCGGGCCAAATTCGGTAATGCAGTGTTACCTAAAGCGGGCGCGCAGTTGGCGCTGTTTTCAACCGGCAACGCAGCTGGCAAAAATGACACTAATCCATCGTACGTTGAGTTCGATCGGTCGAGCAGCGTTGGCTCAGGTGCAGGCTTCCCATCGGATTTCGTGGCCGCCAACGGTGGCAAATTACCTAACGCACCGGGCTGTCCAGAACCATTCGGAACTGCGGCCAACGATCCCATCATGTTGACGTTGACCATACGTGTGCCTTCAAATGCGCGCTCGTTCAGTTTAGCTTCGAACTTCTTTAGTTCGGAATTCCCCGAGTTTACGTGTACGGCGTTTAACGACTTTTTCGTGGTGTTGCTTGACTCGATGTTTAACGGCATGCCAGCGAACCCGACGGACAAGAACTTAGCGTTCTACCAAGATGCGGGTGGTGGCAAGTATCCGGTTGGGGTGAACTTGGCGTACTCGGCGAACGGCACAGGCACGGGATTGTTCAATCAGTGCGTCAACGGTGAAACTGGCTGTTTAGGCAGTCAAGTTAGCATGATCACCACCTGCCAAGGAACCGGCGAACTGGCCGGCACGGGTTTTGATACCGCGCGGCCTGGTCGCTGCGATGACAACAGCTTGATGGGTGGCGGCACCGGTTGGTTGGTCACGCGCGGCAATGTCGTCGGCGGCGAAATCATGAAACTGCGCCTCGCGATTTGGGACACTAGCGACTCGGCGCTGGACTCGCTAGTTGTACTCGACAACTTTCAATGGTCGGTCGAAGGCTCGGATCCTGGCACTGTCGTCGAGTAGCCTTTTTGTCGTCCACGAAATAGCATATGTTCATGTTAGTATTTCGTGGTACATTTGATGAATGATTTCGCGTAGTGTGTTGCACACGCAGCTGCAATCGGCACTCAAAAATGTACCGGTGGTTGCACTGCTCGGGCCTCGGCAATGTGGCAAGACCACCCTTGCGCGCGAGGTTGCTAAAGGCGCAAAACTATTCTTAGATCTTGAAAATCCACTGGACCTGGCATTGCTTGATGAGCCGATGACGTTTCTCGGCCCCCAACGCGGACTGGTGGTGATCGATGAGGTGCAGCGCAAGCCGGAGTTGTTTGCCATTTTGCGAGTCCTGGCCGATCGCAAGCCGCTGCCAGCAAAGTTTTTGCTGCTTGGCAGTGCGTCGCCCGAGTTATTGCGGCAAAGTTCAGAAACGCTTGCGGGTCGTATCGCATTCATCGAAATGGCCGGTTTCGATCTAACGGAGGTTGGTACCGCGGCCACCGACAAACTGTGGCGTCGTGGCGGATTCCCGCGCTCGTTTTTAGCTGGCAGTGAAAGCAAGAGTGTTGCGTGGCGTCGCGATTTCATTGCTACGTTTGTTGAACGCGATTTGGCACAGCTTGGATTTCGAATTCCGGCGCTGCACATGCAGCGATTTTGGTCCATGTTGGCGCACTATCACGGCCAAGTTTGGAATGGCGCTGAACTCGCACGCTCGCTGGCAATCAGCGAGGTCACTGTGAAGCGTTACGTCGACATCTTGTCGGGTGCGCTGGTAGTTCGACAGCTTCAGCCGTGGATTGAAAATTTGGGCAAACGACAGGTCAAATCACCAAAGGTTTACATTCGGGACACGGGGATTCTGCACACGCTGCTCGGTATAGATGACGCCAAGCAACTCTACTCACATCCCAAGAGCGGGGCATCGTGGGAGGGTTTTGCGGTGGAGACTGTGTTGCGGCTTGCGGCACCGCGCGATGCGTATTTTTGGGCCACCCATGAAGGTGCCGAATTGGATCTTATGTTTGTCGCCAAGGGCCAGCGCTGGGGATTTGAATTCAAACGCAGCGATGCACCCAAAAAGACCAAGTCGATGGAAATTGCGAAACACGACCTCGGGCTGCGCGAAATATTCACTGTCTGCCCAGGCAAATTCATCCATCCCATCGGCGCTGCCATCACAGCAGTCGGCATCGAATCGCTCCCGGAACTGTTGAAGCAGCGCAAAATTGCGTAGGCTAACGTTAGTACGAGCAAGTGGCCAAATCGCGAACAACGTGAGCACGGTGTCCGTGTTGCTGTTGGCGTCGACGCACGGTATTCGATGAGTCCTTCGTGCACCTTACTGAACGTTCAACGTAACGCGTACGTGAAAGGGGCGTAGACGGTGACGGTTTCTCGTTAGCGATCCGCCACGCGATGCGATAGACTGGCGTTATGTCACGTCAGTCGCAGCTCCGTAGTATCGCGTATCATCGCGAAATCGCGCAGCAATTGAACGGCGACGTGATGACGCTCGCCCAGAATAATTTGATTCGGGCCGAAATGCGAGGCACCACTCACCCTGCTTATATCGCACGTTGGCGCCAGCTCCTTGCTGGGCCTCGCGAGGTCCTCATCGCTGCGCTGCAAGCCGACGATGAAGTGATGCGCGATCTGCGACAGTGCACTCCGTTTGCGGGTGCGCTCACGCCGCAACGACGATGGCAGCTTTGGGCCAGCGTAGATCCAGCGCAACCATGAATCGCGCAGCGCTCGAACACATCATTCGCGCAGCCGCGGTAATTTCTGGGGATGATGAGATTATCGTGATCGGCAGTCAGGCCGTGCTGGCAAGTTTCCCCGATGCACCGGCGGTAATGCTCCTGAGCGATGAAGCGGATGTGTATCCGAAGAATTTTCCAGAGCGCGCAGATCTCATCGAAGGCTCGATCGGTGAATTGTCGCCGTTTCACGATACGTTTGGTTATTACGCCAAAGGTGCAAGTGAGCAAACCGCGTCATTGCCACTCGGATGGCAGACTCGTCTTGTGCCTCTTCAAAATCCGAACACGCGTGGAGCGACCGGGCTCTGTCTTGAGGTGCATGACCTTGTCGCTACCAAACTCGTCGCTGGACGTGAAAAAGACAAAGTGTACGCTGCCGCTGCGATCGCTGCGAAAATCGTAGATGTAGAGCTGCTGCTCGAACGTATTGCGCAGATCGATGTAGACCCAAGATTGTTAGCGGCGGCTGCGGCGGTTACGCGATCGCTGGCTTGACCGGGGCGGCTACAGGCGAACCGGCAGGCCGGCCGCCGTTAAGAACGCTTTGGCTTGGCCGATGGAATGTTGGCCGAAGTGAAAGATCGAGGCTGCGAGTACAGCATCAGCGCCGGCATGCAGACCGTCGGCGAGATGTTGCAACTGGCCAACGCCGCCTGATGCGATCACCGGCACGGTGGCGGCACGGGCGATGGCATTGAGCAATGCACAATCGTAGCCGGTGCCGGTGCCATCGCGGTCCATGCTGGTTAACAAGATTTCGCCGGCGCCGAGTTCAACAACGCGCGCGGCCCAGGCTTCGGCGTCGAGATTTTCGTCGGTGCGGCCGCCATGGCTAAATACGCTCCAGCCTTGGCCGGTGATGCGGGCTTTGGCATCAATGGCGACGACGATGGCCTGATTGCCAAAGCGGTCGGCCAGGGCGCTGATGAGTTCAGGTGTTCGAATTGCAGCGGTGTTGATTGCGATTTTGTCAGCGCCGGCGTCAAGCAAACGTTCTGCATCGGCAACTGAACGTACACCACCACCGACGGTGAGTGGCACAAATAAACGATCGGCGGTGCGCGCAACTACGTCGATAATTGTGGAGCGGCCTTCGGGTGCAGCCGAGATATCCAAAAAGCAAATTTCGTCGGCGCCTTGAGCGTCGTAGGCCGCCGCTTGTTCAACCGGATCGCCAGCATCGCGCAGTTGCAAAAAGTTGATGCCTTTGACCACACGGCCGTCTTTGACATCGAGGCACGGAATAATGCGTCGAGTTAACACGCGGCCGCCGCGCTGCGCGCTGTGGCAACCGCTTCGTCGACGGTAAAGTGATGATCATAAATGGCTCGACCAACCACCACGGCAGGGATGCGGGCATCACGCAAGCGCGCCAAATCAGCGAGCGAGCCGACGCCACCTGAGGCAATAACATCACATGACACCGCCGCGGCCAGGGCTGCGGTGGCTTCAACGTTGGGGCCTATATGGGTGCCGTCGCGGGCGATGTCGGTGTACAGCAAGGCCGCAGCGCCCCAGCCACTAGCGCGCTGCCCAAGTTCAATCGCCGAGACATTGCCGCTGGTGGTCCAACCGTCAACTGCGACGATGCCATCGCGGGCGTCAACGGCAATGACGATTTGGCCGGGGTAAGCGCGGCACGCGGCTTCGACCAACGCGGGCGAACGCACCGCGGCGGTGCCTAACACCACAAACTGCGCACCTAGGGCAAACACGGCGTCGATCGCTGCACGGTCGCGAATGCCGCCGCCAACTTCAACCGGAATCGGACTCGCTGCGATGATTTGCGCTAGCAGCGCGGTTTGCACCGGCGCGCCGGCAAACGCACCATCGAGGTCAACGACATGCAGCCGGGTGACCCCGGGCCGGGCCAGGCTGATCACGAACTCGACGGGATTGTCGGAAAACACGGTGACTTGATCGCGTTTGCCTTCGCGCAAGCGCACCGCTTTGCCACCCAACAAATCAATGGCAGGAAATACCAACATTAGCGTTTGTCCTCGACGAAGTTGCGCAAGATAGCCAAGCCGACAGCTTGGCTTTTTTCAGGATGAAATTGGCAGGCGAACAGATTGTCTTGCCGCACCGCCGAGCAAAAATCGCCACCGTAGTCGGTGGTCAATGCGATTACATTTGGATCGCTTGGTCGAACTGCATACGAATGCACGAAGTATACAAACGCACCGTCGGCAATGCCATGCAACATTGGATCGGTTGTGCGGTCAGCTGGCCGTTGCACTTGATTCCAGCCCATATGTGGAATCTTGAGCCCTGGACCGCCACGCAGGCGTTCGACTTGACCGGCGATGAGGCCCAAGCCGGGCAGCGGGCCTTGTTCCTGGCTTTGCTCAAACAGCACTTGCATGCCCAAACAGATGCCCAAGTACGACGTGCCAGCGCGCAGCCGCTCGGTTAAGACCTCACCGAGGCCGGTCTCAGCCAGGCCGCGCATGAATGGGCCAAATGCGCCTTGGCCCGGTACCACGATTTTGTCCGCTTTTCGGACAATATCAGGATCACGAGTTTGCACAACGGTGGCGCCTGACGCCATCAACGCGCGTGCAACCGAACGTAGGTTGCCCGAGCAAACATCGACCAGCACAACGGTGGTCACACGCTCAACGTCCCTTTGGTCGACGGCACCGCGCCACCCAAGCGTGGGTCAATGTGGGTGGCTGCGTCACACGCCCGAGCAAAGGCTTTGAAAATACACTCGATCGTGTGATGGGCATTGCCACTGTAGTGCAGCAACACATGCAAGTTGCATTGGGCTCGGGTGGCGAACGCGGCAAAGAATTCTTTGGCCAGCTCGCAATCAAACGTGCCAATCCATT
>JAYWHS010000758.1:0-2820 GCA_043777635.1 Kofleriaceae bacterium
CGAAACGCCGAGGCTGCCAGCACGGCGTAGCCATCGAGTTGATCGCCAATCGCCGAGCCAGAAGCGCCACCAAAACGCTTGCCTGATTTGTGATCCACCAGCGCTATCACATCGTCTTCAAAAATATAGCCAGCGTCGAGGATCCCGCGGTAGTAGGCATCACCGGAATAGAACTGGGTAACCGATAGATCTTCACGCACGGCCAACGAGTACTCGATCAACTGGCGGGCGACGCGCCGGCGCTGACGAAATTGTGCGACGCGTTCGACGAACGGTGCAATGCTGTTGGCCAATTCATCGAATTTGGTTTGTTCATCCTCAACGGTAAGCGCGACCCGGGCGTCTTTGGTGGCAGTTTGTACCGGGCGGCCATGCAGGGCGAGCTCCAGCGCTTTGTGAATCGCTTTACCGATGCGGGCTTCGGGTGCCACTTCGGGTTCGCGGATTTTTTCAACATATTTGAAGTGGAACAAACGCGGACAACGCAACGCCGTTGCCACCTTGGACGCCGACCAAGGTGCATGAATTAGCGCGCGGGTCGACGGCACATTCGCAGCCTACCACGCGCTGCGCCAACAACCGAAGTTCTCGTTTCATGTGGCTTGGCAGCAAAAAATCACGCAAAAAAATTGCCCCACCTAGCGCCAAGGTCGTACCACCAGAAGGATGCCTGACATGCCCTCCTTTGCCTGTGAAGTTTGTAGCGCTAAGGTTTCCGAACTTCGGCGTGGCCGATGTTGGGGCTGTTACGGGCGTTGGGTCGACTCGCGACCGGTTGGGCAGGGTGCTAAATGCATCACCTGCCCTGAGCGTCGTCGCCGGGTCTTGCGCAGCGTCGAGCTATTCGCCACCTGGCATCCGATGTGTTTCAACTGCGCCGGGCAATTGCTGACCATTTCGCCAATTCCCGTAAACATTACCGAGCTACGAGCCACCGTCTCGCGTGAGCGTCGCCGCAACGACCGCCGCTTTGGCAAATCTGATGGCCGGGTCTTTCGCTATGAGCGTCGGGCCGGTCAGCGTCGCGATATTGGCAATGAAAATATGCAAGTTATCGACGACGATATGATTATCGAAGTCAGCACCTCTGACAACGGCTGCGATTTTGAAGACATGACCCGCATCCACGAACTAGCCGTGATGAATCGCTTCGCCGTTGGGCATGGCTAGGGCCGGGTAGGGCCAGCGTGGGCTCACACCAGGGCTCACACCAGGTAATCGATGCACTGCGCGTAGTCGATCGGTTCGCCAGTCCATTTTGATGCGTTGGTGTTGGCCGTAATCCTGAGTGCCGCATGAGCATCGCGTAGCACTGCGAGGCCACGTAGCGCACCAGCGTTGTTCGACGTTGTGCGATGCGGTTGTGGTTCGATAAGCCGGTTGCGATGATCAAAAAAATCCCAACCATCTGCACCCTTGGCTTCGACGCGACAGCCACCTTCATGCAGCAAGGTATGGTGCGTACTACACAGCAGCATGAGATTCGACAGCCCCGTTTCGCCACCGTTGGCCCAGTGCTTGATGTGATGACCGTCGACGTAGCGGCTGTGCGTGCAACCCGGAAAGCGGCAGGTGCGGTCGCGCAGGCGCAATGCTCGCTTGATTGCGGCTGGAATTGTGCGGGTTTTGCGACCGACCGAAAGCGGCACGCCGTGCGCATCGACGTGGGCAACCACCACGCCGGCGTCGCAGCACAAGCGGCGCGCAGTTGCTGTCGCGATGACTTCGCCGTCGGCCATCATGGCGAGATCCGACGGTTCCGCTGAACCGTGCAACCCAGCGTGCGGAACTGTAATGATAATTTCGATCGGCGTGCGCTGCGGCCGGTTTCCACGCATGCGATCCTGAATAATGTCCATAAACGCATCGGCACGCTGCTGGCCACGATCGGCCGACGATGGCGCTTTTGCGATTGGCGGTGTACCGAATGAGTGTTCCGCGGGAGTCTGCGCAGCGATCGAATGTTCCGCAGGCGACGGTTCGGCGGCGCGTAGTTCCGCGGGAGTCTGCGCAGCGTTCGAATGTTCAGCGCGCGACGGTTCGGCGGCTCGCGGTTCTGCGGGAGTCTGCGCAGCGATCGAATGTTCCTCGGGCGACGGTTCGGCGGCTCGCGGTTCCGCGGGAGCCTGGTCGTCGCGAGTCGGTTCTGCAGGCGACGGTTCTGCGGGAGCCTGGTCGGCGCGAGTCGGTTCTGCAGTCGACGGCGGTTCTGCAGTCGACGGTTCTGCAGTCGACGGTTCTGCAACCAACGAATCTGCAGGTGTTCGTGCTGCACCTGCTTTCGCGATCCCCGCATTGAGCGCCGCCCAAACAATCGCCGCTTCATCGCTGGGCAGTACCACTTCAAACTTCACCATGCCGTTGTCGAGAGTTCGTCGAGTCACCGTACGCTGCGCTGCAACATGTGCCGCCGCCATCGCTCCGGCCATTACTCCGGCCTCCGACCCGTGCGCTTGATCATACGCTTGCACGTTCTGATACGAACGACACAACGTATCCAGCTGTGACGCTGGCATGTGTTTGGCGTACCCAACCCAGAGTTTTTCGTTTTCAGCCGTCGCCACTCGCGAAATAGATCTGGCTTGCGAGTACGACATCGCACCTCGTCGCAATTCCTCGTCGATCAGCGGCAACTCCGCCAGCTTGCGTGCAACTCGCACTCGCTCACGAGCTGTACGTAAATCCCAGCCCACCCGCCATGCCAACCAATGCGACATGACAACGCGCCTTGCACATGCCAGCCCGAGGCACTATCAAATTCTCGAATCGCCGTTAACAGCCGATGCATTGCAGCGTCGATATGCGCTGACATTTCAGCGA
>JAYWHS010000759.1:0-2816 GCA_043777635.1 Kofleriaceae bacterium
CAAGGTGTCGGCATGTTGTTCCGCATACGCCATACCGCCCATGCCACGCACTTCAACCGGCAACGGCGCCACACACACGGTGTACGTACCCGCAACAACCTCAACAAATTTCGCGCTGCCACCGCGCGTTAAGATTTGCCATTGTGACGCACCAGCGCCCGCACCGGCGATGCGATAGCCCAACTCGCGCGACGTAGTTGCCGCGAGCACGCCCGACACCAACCAAACACTGCCCGCACCAAACGTCCCGTTTTTCGCGACGGGGGTTGCTTCGAGTGTCACATTGCCGACGGCAACCGTGAGATCCACCGTGGTTTCGACGCTCGACGCCACCACGACAACCTTCGAATAAAACCGCATCCCCATCATCGGCATGCCCAAGGTCGCCGACACTTTGTATTCATCCGGTCCCAGTTTATCGAAACGATAGGCACCATCAGGCCCCGACGCCACCGAGTACAATGAACCGGGGATGGTCGTTGACTGGACCGTCACAAATACACCTTCGGCCGGCTTCCCGCCTTGCCGCAACACACCGGCCAACGAACCGAAAGGTGCGATCACAACCTTGAGTTCGGTTTGGCCAGCACTGCCATTGCTGAGGACCATCGCTTTGCTGCGGCCCAACGTTGGATGCTCGGCGACCACGGTGACATCGCCTGGCCCAAATCCGCTCAATTCAAACGTGCCATCGTCGGCGGTGGTCGCTTGCTTGACGCCGCGATTCATCGGGCCAAATTGCGCGTTGCTGCTTGAGCCACTGCCAAAGATTTGCCGGCCTGCAAACACCGTTGCGCCGGCTACCGGTTTATCGTTGGCCAAAACTACGCCGCCGACTTGGCGACCGGCTTCCACCGTGATGGCACCAACGTCGAGGATTTGCCCAGCTTGCGGGTCAACGTCGATCATCTTGGCGGTGAATTCCGGACCACGAATCGTCAGCGAATATTTTTGCGGTGCAATATTTTCCAACAAGAAGGTGCCGTCGCCACCGACGAACTGCTGCCCGCCCATGCCGACCCCAGCCGAGAATGTTTTTGGCACGCGACCGTCTGCAAAGGCAATTTTGCCTTTGATCGACGCTTCGGCTGGCAACACCACGCGCAAGTTTTGGTTACCCGCGTCGGCTTCAACGCCTTCACCAAAGCCACGACCACGGTTGCCGGCCCCACCACTGCGGCTGCGCGTCGCGCGCACCAAATAACTACCTGGCGCCAGCCCGGTTAGCGTGAATCGGCCTCCGGAATCGGTCAGCTCCTCGGGAAAACCGCGCAACCGCCAGTTGGCCATGTCGCCGCGATTGCCACCGCCGCGAAAGTTCGGGCCTGCAGAAACCTGCACGCCTTCGAGCGCTTCGCCTTTGTCGTCGACGACAATCCCGGCAATGGTGCCGTTGATGTCGAGCACCAGCGTCAAATCTTTTACATCGCCTGCGGTTGTGTCGATGGCAGCGTTGGGTGACGCACCCGACTCAGCAATCGCAACTGCAGCAAGTTCGCGCCGCGGCAGCCCGCGAATTTCAAATTCACCCTTGCTGTCGCTAAAGGCCTGGCGTGGTGCTTCCGCCATCATCATGTTGCGCCCCGCTACCCCGACGCGGACTCGCGCCGATGCAACCGGCTGTTTATTTTGATCGACCACGCGCCCTTTCACAACAGCACCTTTCGGCATCACAACATCAACGCCAGATTTTTCGTTAACACCGTCGAGCTTGATTAAGGCCGAGCTACCCGCAGCGTAGTCGCCGCCGGAGCCAACGAAGCGGAATGAACCCGCAGGCAACGCTTCGAAGCGAAAACTACCGTCGCTTGCCGACACCACGGCGTCACGGCGATCATCGGCTTGCATGCTCCAGTCCGACGCACCGTTGTAACGCACCCGCGCCGCAGCGATTGGCTTGCCGGCTTCGTCGATAACCCGGCCGCTGACCGCGGCGCCGGCGACCAGCAGAATACTGATCTCGGTCTTGCCCGCCGCGACCCGGGCAAATTGAAACGTCTTGGCGCGACCAGGTGCCCATGCCACCACGTCGTAACCACCTGGGACAACGGGCGTCAAAACTAGCCCACCGGCAGCGTCGGTTTTGCCGGTTTGCACATCAACATCACGCAACTCTACGGTGGCACCTTCCACCGGTTTGGAATCAGCGCCAACTACCGTGACCGCAACTTGGCCACCTGGGCGCAAGTGCAACACCAAAGGCTCGCTCTTGCTGGTGAGCCGCGCGGTCACTGGGCCAGCAACGCCTGCGGCCGCCCGTGCCGTGACCGTGTAACCTCGACCGACAAGATCGGGAAACGCAAACGTGCCGTCGTCGCCGGTGAGCGTCGTGCGCGGCGGATTCGATGAAAGCGCCACCAATGCACCCGCCACCGGTTTGTCTTGAACATCGAAGACCACGCCTTCGAGCGGCAGATCTCCTTTGGGATCGTCGTCGACTAAGATTGGTAACGCGCCACCACGTGGTTCATTGCCCTCGCTTGGCCCGCCATGAGTCGGCGTGGCAGGCGCTGCGACCACCAGTGTCGGTGAGTTTTTTGTCTGCGATTTTTGCGAGCCACGAAACAAAACTAGGTAACCAGCGACGGCCACCGCGATGGCGACTGCTGCCAAAATCCATTTCTTCATCATCGCGCACTATGGCAGAAGTTTTGAAAAGCAGGAACCCCGTCGCTGTTTTTGGATGCACCGCGTCAATTGTGCGCGGATGCACAACCAGGGTTTCGCCGGCTTGTTGTTAGTAGTACTTCAAGTTACATAGTATTAACTTTAACGTCGATTAACGACCTTAACTCCAGGGGACTAACCATGAGCCT
>JAYWHS010000760.1:0-2813 GCA_043777635.1 Kofleriaceae bacterium
TTGAGCTACGTTCTTCAGCCACTGCAGCAACCACCATTGCACTGCGCAAAGTCGAACTCATCGACGCGACCGGCAAGGTACTTGGCGAGTTGACCCCACGCGCGCCCGATCGCTGGACTGACGAAGGCAGTTATGTTGCATGGGATCAGGCGCTTGCCGCAGGTGCAACCTTGAAAGCCAGTTGGCCGCTGTCATCACCCGACTGGGTAAAGTACGGCACGACCAAAGTCGCGGCGGCTGCACAAGTTTTTCAGCTTCGACTTACGGTCGCAGTGAATGGTGCCGATCAAATCGTTGCTGGCCAAACTACAGTGATGTCACCACCAGCCATCAACGAAGCGCCCATGAAAACCTAGACTCGCTACAAAGATTCAAGAAATACCCGCAACGCACGTCGGTCATCAACGGGCAGCTCGGTTCCAAAACGATGGCCGGCGATCGGCCCAGGCCCAAGCAAGCCGGTCTTGTAGTCGGTAGCGAAACGCTCAGGACCGAGCAATTCGTCGAGGGTACGGACCGAGCCATCGTGTAAATACGGGGCCGCATCGACAACGCGTAGCAACGCCGGCGTGCGATAACGACCTGTGCCTCGGCCGTGGCCAGTTGCCAGTGCCGGATCGGTGCCGATGCGCGCCACTGGGTACGCATCGCCGCTCCACGACGGGCTGCTATGGCAACTTTGACAGTGTTGGTCGAACAGCTGCCGGCCCTGCGCCACGACCACAGTATCGCCAGCTTCACGGCCCTGCGGCGGCGTTAGCGAATACAAATACATCGCAAGAGCCCAAGCAATTTCACGAGGCGGCCGGATGCGCTGCAAATTGGCATGCAGCAATTGGGTTTCTTGGCGAATCGCCAAGGCTGCGGGGCCGATGTGGCGAATGGTGCCGGCCTGCGTCAAAAACTGTTGATCACGCAGCGCCCACAGATCGGGAATGGCCACCGGATCTTGGTCATCGTCCTCGGTAACATCAGCACGCCCCGGCCCCCACGATGCCATGCGTCGCGCCAACTCGGGCTCGACGTAACTGTTGGTTTCGCGAAAAAATGTCAGCCGCAACGCACCAAAATCGAGCCGCCGGCGAGCTGCACCAATGATCAATGCGCCATCTCGCACTACCGTGTGGCACAACGCACAGGTGATGCCCAGCCGTGTACCACCGTCGACATCCGCGTATGCGACGACGCCTGGCATGTCACCGTTGGGCATGCTTTCAAGGCCCAACGCATTCGCGGATGCCAACGTTTCGTCGCGGCGTTCGGCCAACGGTGCAAGCACATGTTCAATGGCGAATTCCGACCGCAACGGATAGTTAAAAAACGCTTTTCGACCGAGCTCGATCCAATCGGCCAACCGCGTTGGTCGGACGCCATCCCACAGGGGCGTTGTGGGCAGCGTCGGTGCAGCAACAGCTGCCAACGTATTGAGCGTGATCGACCGCGGGTTCCATACCGGCAGTACATCCCAGCCCGAATCAACCAAGCCATAGGCCCCAAGCCGATGCTGAGAATACGAATTCGCATGATTCGACAACGAGGCTTCGAGCGACCCTCGACGAGAAACCGCCGAATCAAGATACAGTGCTTGCTGTTGAGCCAGCCAGGCTTCGCTCCATGCAGCAGGCGCAGGTGCGGCATGGCTACAACTCGCCAGCACACCAGCGAGCATAGCCATACGGCTTGTGTGAAAAATCATCCTGACGGTCATGGTACAGGTACTAGCATACGCGTCGACGCGCCGTAGATGTTCCATCTTTGATCGGCATCTACGTGTTTGCTACGCTATGGTTTACCGCATGACGCCGCAATCAAAACCTACGAGCACTCGCCGATTCACAACCATGGCACTCAGCGCCGCCCTCGCAGCGCTGGCCGCTTGCAGCTCGTCGAGTACCAAACCGCAAAGTGGCCCACCAACCGGTGGCGCGACGGCCAACCTACCGACGCTGCATGTCGCCATTGCGTCGATCACCCTGGCCGACGATTGCGGACCTAGCAACGCCACTGAGGAAGCCCAAACCGCCGCTGGCTCGCGGGTAAACTCGGAACGTGAAGCGCGCGACGGCGACCGCACTGAGAAGCAAGATCTCGCCTGCCAACAAACCATGTTGCAACTGCAACTGACCTCGACCAATTCGAACCAGGCGAGCCATGTCACGTTGCGTTCGGTCGAGTTGCTCGACGATACCGGCAAGGTGCTTGGTCAGTTAACCGCACGAGTTCCGACGCGTTGGCAAGCCGCAGGCAACTACGGGGCGTGGGATCAAAACGTAGCCGCCAAAGAAACTGTCAAAGCCAGCTGGCCGCTATCGGCGCCAGCCTGGGAAACATATGGCCTAAGCCGCGCAGCGGCAGCCGGTCGTAGCTTTCAAGTTCGCGTCACGCTTACCACCGACGGCAAGGATCAAGTTGTGGCCGGACAAGCCACTGTGATTTCGCCGCGCGCGATTCTCGATCCGATGATTGAAACCTAAGGGCCGGCGCAACCGTTACGAACCTGATCCCGATCCATCGTGCGGAGGCGGCGGGCCACGATCGGGGCGACATGCGATTACGCTACCCGTCGGTGCGGTCTGACAAGTGCCAGTGACATCCGCGCCAGTACGCGGACTGGTGAATGTGCAGGCGGCATCAATGGCGAGGCCAATGCAGGCATCGATCACAACTTGCGGTGGTGGTGGCATGCAAACCAGCGATGCGACAGCCGGAGGCGGAGCGGAGCCCGAGCCTGCACCATCACCAGGCCCATGTGGCCCGCCCGGCGGACGCGGCGGCGGCGTCACACACACACCGGTGAGCGCGTTGGAATTGAA
>JAYWHS010000761.1:0-9619 GCA_043777635.1 Kofleriaceae bacterium
AAGTTGCGTCCCATTAAGGCGCACGCCGTTGAACGTGAGGCCATTGATGCGCTCACCATTAAGCGCAAGCCCGTTTGCGGTTATATCGGCGAGTGCGTGCGAGCCACCCACAGCGAATATCATTGCCGCAGTGAAAATTGACAATAGGCTGCGCAGACGCTGCTTCAACAGTGCGTTCATCAAATGCCCTTCACCACCCACCCAACCGAACTGTGACTACTTCTTCGCGACTGGAGCGAAAACAATCTGGCTACCGACAACGCGAGCGCCAGCGATGCGAAGACTGGTTGACAATGTTGTGCCGTTTGGCTTGGTGCCGTTTGGCTTCGTGCCATTTGGCTTCGTGCCATTGAGTTCCAGCCCGTTTGGCTTCGTGCCATTTGGCTTCGTGCCATTTGGCTTCGTACCATTTGGCTTGGTGCCGTTCAGCTCCAGCCCGTTTGGCTTCGTACCATTCGGCTTGGTGCCGTTCAGCTCCAGCCCGTTTGGCTTCGTACCATTTGGCTTGGTGCCGTTCAGCTCCAGCCCGTTTGGCTTGGTGCCGTTTGGCTTGGTGCCAGCGACGGCACTGTTAGCGAGAAAAAGCGAAGTAAATGTAATGGCAAGCGCAGTTTTTATCATGCGCACTTAGTAGCACAATGTAGTCTAAATGGGAGATTATCTTACACTCCTCCCTTTTTTTTGACCGTTTGCATCAAAGCTCGGCGCAGATGCGCACCCCCATCTGACCATCTCGGGCCGAACCAAAAAGTGTGTTGCGATTGACTATAAGTTCAGTCGCCGGTCCATAAAAATAGGCTCCGCCACGCACCACAGCCAAGTTAGGCTCGTTCGAGAGCGCAAGAGTCGTCCATTCCATCACATTACCAGCCATGTCATCCAAGCCAAATGGACTGCGTGAATTTGGCCAGGTCCCGACAACATCCGGACCAAACGCGTCGGGTATTTTTTCGTATGTTTCATCGAAATTTGCATCGTCTCGCATCAACACGTCGCCATGAGGAAACGAGCGATCGTCTGCACCCCGAGCAGCACGTTCCCACTCCAGCTCAGTACAAGGCCGCGCATGTGGCACCTTTTTTGATGCATTCAGCCAGGCTGTGTAAACAATCACGTCATCCATCGAAACGCCAACAACAGGCATCTTCAACCAATTCTGAACTTCATGATGACGACGATTCAAATAGCGAATCGATGCACCTAGCGTCGCTTCATACTCGTGACGCACAGGCTTAAGTGTTAACTTCCAAACAGAACCCACCTTCCTTAAATCAGCTGCGCCAGCCTGAAAATTCGTACCATTGGTCTGTGGACGATGCTTTTCGAGTTCGGGTGGCGAAATTGAATTCAAAAATTCAATCCACTCACCAAACGTCGTCTCATTTTGCGCAATCATAAAGGTGTCGGTTCGGGCCTCGTGCATCGGCACGCTGTACAAAAAACTCGTGCGTTGCGCTTCATCGATCGTGCCGACGAGGAAACGGCCGGCGGGCACGACTACAAACCCGGGTGGCACTTGCGCGGCCGGCAGCAGTGCTAGCGGGATGGTGAGCTTCTCCCCAGGCTGCAAAACTATCGGATAACGCACTTCTTTGTAGCCTGGTGCATGGGCCACAAACATATACGAACCCGGTGCCAACGTAGCCGAGCGATCAAACGGTTCGGCAGGACCTTCGGTCCGACGCGCTCGGTCCGACGATACCGTGGCAATCGTTAAGATGGCATTAGCCGGTGTGACTTGAAACGTCAGTTCGGCCGGCGCCCGCCAATGCTCCATCAAAGTGCCATTGCGATCATAAAGTTCCAAGCGGCGAACAAGTTCGTCGCGGCGCTCCACATTGTGAAAACGATCGGCAAGCACAGCGCGTTGGTGCAGCACCTGAGCCAGGCCATCGCGCACATCGTTGCGCGCCGAATCAACGACCAGCGCATTTTCAAACGGCTGCGCAGCCTCAGCGTACGTGGTATCGAGTTCATGGGTTTGCGTGAGCACCAGCCGCCATGCTTCTTCGGCTTTGGCATTCTCGCGTTGATCAAACAAAACCAACGCCGCTGCCCGGGCCGCATCGAGCGCGGCAAAATCGCGACCTTTGCGCAAAATCGCACGGCCAGTTTCAACAAGTTTGGCAACCCGCGCACTGCGCTCGCGGGCAACTTCAGCAGCGCGGGCCTCGGCGGCGGCGTGAAACCGACTACGCACAAGCAACGCAACCATCAACACAAGCAGCGGCACCCCGACGCGTACGCCCCAGCGTTGCCGCCACAGCTTGAGCTTGAGCGAGCGACTGCGCGCAACAAACGCTCGGCCCGCAGGCGACAAGCGCTCGGGCTGGACCGTAGTTGCCTCGCTGAGGCGGCGATCCGTCCACAATAACGTCGGAATCCCGTCGAGGCGCTGCCATTCCTCAGCGGCCAGTTCGATCCGCCGTCGCACAATGCGTCGGTCGCCATCATCGTCGAGCCAACTGCGCAAGCGGGGCCAGGTCGAGATCAACGATTCATGCGCGAGTTCATAAAATACACCGGCTTCAGATTCGCGCACCACCACCAACCGGCCCTTGATGAGCGCCTCCAAGGTTTCTTTGGCCCCGGCCTGCGCCAGATCAAGATCCTCTGCGCTGCGTGGCGATTGGCCGCGATCGGCCCCAACCAAGCCGATGAGCAGCTCTTGCGCATGCCGACGTTTCGCCTCGGGCAGCCCATCAAACACGCGATCAGCGTGCCTCGTCAACGCACCAGCGAGACCACCCATCATATCAAGGGCCGCTCGCGAAATGACGCTGCCTTCGTCGCGCGCTTGCCAAAGCTCCGCCAACGTAAATTGCAACAATGCTAACCCAGTGCCACCCTGCGCCGCAGCGACCAGCTCGTCGACCATGTCGGGGTCGTCGAACGTCACGTCTTTGACTTTTGCCGGGCCCACAATCGCGCGCCGCACGCCTTCGGTGGTCAACGGCCGCAACACGAACAACGACGCCGATAACAAATCACCCAGGCCCGGCAAACTGGCGGCACGGGTCAGATAATCAGTGCGTAACGCCCCCAGTACCCGCATGGCATTGCCGCCGCCCGCGATCAATTGTGCGACAAAATCGCCGAACACCAAGGCTTCGGCTGGATCGGCGTTTGATACCAAATCTTCGAGAGGATCGACGAGCAGGAGCAAGCCAAAGCCCGCGCCCAACGCACGAAACACGGTGTGGCGTAAGCGATCACGCGCGGCTTCATCACCGTCACGCAACACAGCTTCGGCCTCAGCAGCGTTGATACCATCGAGCGTGCCAAGTGCGGCGGCCAACGCAATCGCTGGCCTTCGGCCAGGCACAACCTCGACCACATGCCAGGTCCGGCCGCGGCCCAACGCACCTGCCGCCACTGCGGGCCCAACACCAGCGAAGCACAACGACGATTTACCGACCCCAGCATCACCAGCTACCACGACAAATGGATCAACCCGAACCCGCTCGACCAAGTCACGGATCTCGGCATCACGGCCAAAAAATAGCGGCTGCTGCTCCGCTTCAAACGGCAACATGCCGGGATACGGATTGCCAATTGGCACTGCGCCGCGAGCGCCCAGTTGCGCGATGAAACGCTCCAGCTCGCTGCGCAAATCATCGGCGGTGCTATACCGTTGCGTAGCGTCGCGACTCAAGCATTTATCGACGATGGCAGCAAACCGTGGGTCGATATCAGCGACCAGCGAAGCCAGCGGTGGTGCGTCGTTGGACACGATACTAGCCGCGATTTCTTCGACGGTTTTACCGCGATGCGGGTAACGCCCGACCAACAGCTCAAAAAGCAGCGTGCCTAGTGCATAAATATCACTGCCAGGGGTTGCTGGACCGCCGTCCCATAGCTCGGGTGCCAAGTACACCGGCGTGCCCATCAGAGCCCCTGATTGCGTCAAACGTGCGTCTAACGCTTCGGTATCTTCGCCGTGAATTGCTTCAACCACCCCGGTGCCGTGGGCCTGGCGCGCTTTGGGGCCCAACCCGTGGGTCCCAGACGGCAACAACGGGAAGGGCTGCGACGATGAAATCGAGATCACCGACGGTGACAGCAACGACGGCGGCAGTGGCGATGGCAGCCAAGACTGTGACATCTCGACTGGCAAGCGCGGCAATTGTGGAATCGGCACCGCGCCCGAATCGCTGATGCCCGCGCTTTCGAGCACCCGCGCAAACGAGTGCGGCAACTGCAGTTCCATTTGCACCACCGGTGCGCTGCGTTCGGCATGCACATCGATCAATTTGGCCAAGCCAAAATCGAGCAGTTTGACTTCGCCGGATTCCGTCATGATGACGTTGGCGGGTTTGATGTCGCGGTGCAACACGCCCGCGCGATGCGCCGCCCCGAGCCCCCGAGCCAACGCCACAGCTTGATTTACCACGGTGGTCCACGGCGCGGGTCGCGGCAGTTTATCGAGGCTGTGGCCACGCACAAATTCCGACACCAAATACGGCCGACCATCCACTTCGCCAACCCGAAATATACCGACAACGTTAGGGTGATGCAGCCGCGCCAACGCCCGCGCTTCCAAGATGAAGCGCTCGCGCGCTACGCCTGAGAGGTGCGCCGATCCCAAAAACTTGAGCGCGACCGGCCGATCGAGCACCACATCGTGAGCGAGAAAGACCTTGCCCATTGCGCCAACGCCTAACGGGCGAATGATGCGATATTCGGCGAATTCACCGGGTGGTGCCCAGGTTGCTGATTTGCCCCGGCTCACAGCTTCAATCTATCAGAGCTGACCGATTTCGCAATCAGCCCGCTGGCCGATCTCGTCGTCGGTGATTGGCCCACCTTGCACCTATATTTCAACCGCTTAAACGCACCGATACTTTAGGTCATCGATCGGTCTGCGGCGCGCTGCCCAATCGTTCAAATGGTACTGTTCGCGGAATGACGGCTATCGCAACCGATGTCACGATCAGTACTGAACCTAATCGACTGCAACTCGATACCGTGCATGGTTGGCTACACCAGACCTATTGGTCGCCGAACATTCGCCGCGACGTTGTTGAACGTGCGTTTGCCAATTCGTATAGCGCCGGAGCGTACCTAGCAGACGGCTCGCAAGTGGCGGTAGCACGCGCAGTCAGCGATGGCGCAACATTTGGCTGGCTGTGCGATGTGTTTGTTGACCCAGCGTTTCGCAGCCGCGGCCTGGCCAAACAAATGACGCGGCAACTCATGGCCCTGCCCGCGCTGGCTACACTGCGGACGTGGATGCTAGGCACGCGTGATGCCCACGACGTGTATCGAGCGTTGGGCTTCCACGACATGGAGCCTGGACGGTTTATGGTGTTGCGCCCGCCAGCCGCAACTTGGCAAGCTCCGAGCTAGTCGAGCTGGACTAAACGGTGACGGTTGCACCACTGACTTGACCAAACCCCCGAGGTGGGGCAAGGTCCGGGATTATGAGCGGGTCCGACGAAGTATTGAAGAAACACCGTCATGATTTGGGCCAAGAAGATCACGGGCCGAAGCTCGCGGTCGGTACCACCAAAGCAATTCAAGTGTTGTTGGGTATGTGGATCGCACTGACGCTTGGCCTCATCGTGTACACAATGTGGGACGGCGTGCGTGGGCCGACTGGGCCTATCAGGCCGACGCCCACGGCCACCGAGACAAAATAAGCGAGCGTCATTCGCCGCGCCCCCGTACAATCCTGCGCACAGCCCCCCGTTTCTAGCCGAGGGACGAGAAAGTCCCCGCGATAACGATGATCCCCGACGACACCATTGCCGAAATCCGAGCGCGCGCCGACATCGTTGCGGTGATCGGTCAGCATGTACAATTGCGTAAAGCCGGTCGCAACTACAAAGGCCTTTGCCCGTTTCACGGTGAAAAAACACCATCGTTCAACGTCCATCCCGACAAGAATTTTTTCTACTGCTTCGGCTGCCAAAAAAAAGGTGACGCATTCACCTTTGTCATGGAGTACGAAGGCAAAAGCTTCATGGAAGCCGCCGAGCAATTAGCCGCCCGGTTCGGTGTGGTCATCCCCAAAATCGACGAATCGCCGGAACTGCGGCGCGCCCGTGGTGAGCGCTCGGCTATGCTCGATCTCAACCGCGCGGCCTCAGCATTTTTCCGCGAAACCCTCGCTCACCCGCAACGCGGTGCCGCTGGGCGTGCCTACTTGGATAAACGCGGCTGCGATGCCGCCATCATCGAAAAGTTCCAACTTGGCTACGGTCCCGACGATTGGCATCAGCTCGCTGACTACCTGCAAGCAAATAATCTAGATCTAGATCTAGCAGTGAAGTTGGGCTTGATCGCGCGCCAGCAACGCGCCGGCGGTTTTTACGATCGTTATCGCGACCGGCTAGTTTGTCCGGTGATCGTACCCGGCGGTGAAATTGTTGGTTTCTCGGCGCGTATCGTCGGCAGTGGTCCACCGCAGCCGGTTAATCCTGATCGCGGCGAAGCACCTAAGTATATTAATTCGCCTGAATCAACGGTGTACAAAAAATCACGGTTGCTGTTTGGCTTAGCCCAAGCCCGCGAGACCATGGCCAGCAAGAATCGCGCGGTCTTGGTCGAAGGCAATTTCGATGTCGTGACGTTGCATCAAGCCGGGATCACGGAAACCGTGGCACCGCTGGGCACCGCACTAACCGCCGAACAGATCGAACAAATGCGCCGGCTCACCGGCGAAGTTGTGCTGTGCTACGACGGTGATCGCGCGGGCAAGGCGGCCACCCGCAATGCGCTAGAGCTGCTGGTTGCGGCCGATATTCCAGTGCGCGTGGTGCCACTGCCCGACGGTGAAGATCCGGACTCAATGGTACGGAATCACGGTGGCGAAAAGCTGCAAGCCCTGGTCGACCGCGCCCAAGGCGGCGTCGAGTTTTACTGTTTTGAAGTGTGGGGCCGGTCACGCGGCTCGGCTGACACCCAAGCCACGGCACTTGATGATGCTGCACGTTTTATCGCGAAAGTTGAAAACCCGACAAAACGTGATTTAATCCTCGGTACGTTGGCCACCGCAATGCAAATTGATCCGAGCGTAGTGCGCAAAGCACTAGCGCGTGCTGAAGCTGATCGCGCCAATGCCGGGCGCTCTGGCGGCGATTCACGTAGTGGCTACGGCAATGACCAACGTGGCGGCAACAGCCAGCGCGGCAATGACCAGCGCGGCAATGACCAGCGCGGTCACGACCCAAGAGATCCCCGCAATTCAAGCAGCGACCGGCATCCTAACGCGCCCAATGACAGCGCTGGGGCCCCTCAGGCCGACAATTCATCCAATTCGGTCAGCTTACCAGTCAAACCAGCCCCGGAAGAAGAACTTCAGCTTTTAGCGTTGCTCACCGACCACCCCGGACTTATCGCAAGCCCCGAAGCAGACAGGGCTTTTTCTCTCTTGACGGATGCGGGCGTTCGGGACATGTATTCAGCCGCTCTGGGCGGAAAAGCCCTGACCGACCTCGCTCCGCAGATGCTTCCCGAGAAGGCTGCGCAGCTAGTATTGAGTGCAAAATACGCGGCCACCGAAAACCCGAAAGCCCAGCTCACCATCATGTTGAACAATTTACAACATAGCCAAACCAAAGCTGGGTTAGTGCAACTTCAAATACGTATGGCCGAGGCTCAACGCCGCGGTGATCGAGAACTCGCTCGTCAACTGGCAAGCGAGATCAACAATGCCCGAAAGCAGGTTGTGTAGTTATGGTCCGTTCGCAAACCAAGCCGAAGTCGTCTTCTAAAGAAATCGCGTCGAAAGACAAAGACAAAGATAAAGACAAGACCAAGGCCAAAAAGCCCGACGGAAAAGACGCCAAGGGCGTCAAAGCCAAACCTGGCAAGCCTGCTGCTAACAAAGAAGATGAACCAGAATTTGGTCCTGAAGAAGAAGAGGAAGACGACGACTTCAAACCGACCAAGTCAACCAAACCAAAGGGTCCACCTAAGAACTTAGGCAAAGGCGGCGATCTGCCGTTTGACGACGACCCGATCGATTTTGTCGATGTTGCTGGTGATGACGAAGACGACGAGTTTGGCGTGCCGGTAAAGCGCAGCGCCACGGCCGATGCCGACGCCGCAGCACTCGAAGTTGAATCGCGCAAAGCCACCAAACCGCTCGACCCCGCACGCGCTGCATTGATCGCCAAAGGTAAGGAAAAAGGCTTCCTGACCTACGACGAAGTCAACGATGCGATGCCGGAAGACGTGATCTCGACCGACCAGATTGATAGCTGGTTGTCGACCCTCGGCGAACACGGTATCGAAGTTGTCGACGCCAGTGCGCGCCGCGCTTCGGAAGAAGCCGGTGATGGCGACGGCGCCAAAGTCGACGATAAAGACAAAGAAGAAGTCGACGAAGACGAAGAGTACGCGTTCTCGCGCACCTCTGACCCAGTGCGCATGTACTTGCGCAAGATGGGCTCGGTTTCGCTGCTCACCCGTGAAGGTGAAGTTGAAATCGCCAAGCGCATCGAAGACGGCGAACGCAAGATGTTGCAAGCCGTGCTCAACTCGTCGATTGCCGTTGAAGAATTGCTCGAAACCGGCGAACGCCTGCGCCGCGGCAAAGTGCGCGTCAAAGATGTAGTCAAGGACATCGACGAAGACGAAGCCGAATTCAACGAGCAGTTCTACGTCGATCGCGTCTGTAAGATCATCGACAAGGTGCGCAAGCTGCAGCGCGACACCGAGAAGATCGAAGAAAAGATGATGGAGAAGGGCGCGACCGAGGCCAAGAACAAAAAGCTCAAGGAAGGCATCAAAGCCAACCGCGCGCAAATGTTCGAAGACCTGTCGGACTTGCGCCTCAACAAGCCAACCGTTGACCGCATCGTATTGCAGGTCAAAAACATCATCATCAAACTCGATAAGGCTGAATCGGAATCCATCGAGTGTGAACGCCGCGCCGGCATGAGCGCTGCGGATATCCGCAAAACGCTACGCGAAATGAAAGCGTCGCCGCAAAAAGCCACAGCCGTCGGTAAAAAATCGCGGCTGTCGGTCGCTGATTTTGAGGAGATGGAAGAGCAAATCAAAACCGCGATGCGCAAAGTCGCGGTGATCGAGGAAGAATCGCGCGCCACAGCGGCGGATCTGCGCTCGACCTACAACGACATGCACGAAGGCGAGCGGCAAGCCGATCGCGCCAAGAGCGAACTGGTTGAAGCCAACTTGCGCTTGGTGGTATCGATTGCCAAGAAGTACACCAACCGGGGTTTGCAGTTCCTCGACTTGATTCAAGAAGGCAACATCGGCCTGATGAAAGCCGTCGATAAGTTCGAATACAAGCGCGGCTACAAGTTCTCGACGTACGCGACGTGGTGGATTCGCCAAGCGATTACCCGCGCCATCGCCGATCAAGCCCGGACGATTCGGATTCCGGTACACATGATCGAAACCATCAACAAGCTGGTGCGCACCACCCGCTACTTGGTGCAAGAACTCGGTCGCGAGCCAACGCCAGAAGAAATTGCCGAGCGCATGGAATTGCCGCTCGACAAGGTCCGCAAGGTTTTGAAGATTGCCAAAGAGCCAATCTCGCTCGAAACCCCGATCGGCGAAGAAGAAGATTCGCATCTCGGCGACTTCATCGAAGACAAGAGCATCATCTCACCGGCGGAATCCGTGATTTCGGTCAACCTCG